>NZ_JAMONU010000019.1 GCF_027066465.1 Thermococcus sp. | reverse complement strand
CATGTGGTCGAGGACTTTATCGCCCGTCTCTATTTTCCCTGTCGAGTTAAGCTCCACAGTTACGTCGGTTTCCCTCGTTGTTCTCCTCATCTCCTCACCTCCATGCTCCTCCTGTGGAGTTCCATCTCCTCTATCTCGGCCAGGCGAATCCCCAGCTCCCTCTCGCTCAGAAACTCCTCCCTGCTCACCCAGGCAAGGGTTATCGGCTTGAGGAAATCCCGCACCGTTAGAACCCCGCTGAACTTTGCCGTTCCTCCCGTGGGAAGGACGTGGTTGACGCCGAGGAAGTAGTCTGCCGAGGGAACGGGCGTGTATGGGCCGAGGTAGATAGCGCCGGCGTTCTCGATGAGGTCAACCAGGCTGAGCGGGTTCTCGGTTATTATCTCAAGGTGCTCCGGCGCTATCTCGTTCGCCCTTTCGGCGCACTCCGCGAGGCTTTCGCAGAGGATAATCTCAACCCCGTCGCGGGAGCAGTAGTCGGCGAGCTCCTCCGAGGTCGTCAGAAGCCATGCCTTGCTGTCCTTCCCGTGCTCCAGCTGGCTGAGGAGGTCAGCTAAGACGTAGTCCTTCTCGGCCGTTCCATCGGCTATGACCGCTATCTCCGACGGCCCTGCCAAACTGTCTATTCCCACGACGCCGAACACCTGCCTCTTGGCCTCGTTGACGAACCTGTTTCCCGGCCCGAAGATTTTGTCCACCTTCTTCATTCCAACGCCGTACGCCATCGCCCCTATCGCCTGAATCCCGCCCAGCTTATAGACCTCGTCTATGCCGAGCAGTTTCGCGACGTAGAGCACGTAGGGGTTCACCCTGCCGTCCTTCGGCGGAATCGTGACCGCTATCTCCTTGACGCCCGCTATCCTCGCGGGAACGCCGACCATCATGAGGGTCGAGGGAAGCGGTTTCCCGCCGGGGACGTAGATTCCTATCCTCCGTATCGGGCGGTAGATAAGGCCGTAGAGCGAGCCGTTCTTGACGAAGAGCTCGTCCCCCGGTTTCTGCCTCTCGTGGTAGTCCCGGAGTCGCTCTATCGTCCGCTCGATTATTTTCCTGTCCCTTTCGGGAACGAGCCTTTCGGCCTCCTCGAACTCCTCATCCGTCACGCGGAATGGACCGTCGTAGCTGTCGAACTTCCGCGAGTACTCCCTGACCGCTTCGATTCCCCTTTCGCGTATGTCCCTCAAAATGCCCGCAACGTACTCCTCAAGTTCCATCTCCAACCACCTCCTTTATCGCGAGAATCAGGGTGTTGATTTCATCGAACTTAGTCTTCTGGGAAATCCTGTTGACGAGCAGTTGGGCCGAAACGTCCATGATTTTCTCGACCTCGACGAGGCCGTTCGCCCTTAGCGTTTCGCCGGTCTCGACTATGTCCACTATCGCGTCCGCCACGCCGACTTTGGGAGCCAGCTCGACGCTCCCGCTGAGCTTTATGATTTCGACCTCAACGCCCAGCTTTGAGAAGTAGCTCCTCGCTATCCGCTCGTATTTGGTCGCTATCCGGTAGCCGTCCATGTCCTCCAGTGGGACGACGCTCTCAGCCGGCATCGCTAAACTGAGCCTGCACTTTCCGAAGGGAAGTTCCAGCGGGACGAAAACGTCGCTTCCCCTCTCTTCCAGGACGTCGCTTCCCGCTATGCCTACGTCAACGCCGTGCTCGACATAAACGGGAACGTCGAAGGCCCTCGCGAGGAGAACCTCGTTGCCGTTGAACCTCCCGATTAGCTTCCTCTCGCCCGGTTTGTCGATGTTATAGCCGGCCTTCCTGAGGATTTCCAGCGAACCCCTGAGAAGCCTTCCCTTCGGCAGAACGAACCTCATCTTTCCACCTCCACGGGAACGCCCATCGAGACGAGCTTCCTCGCTTCTCTGAACGAGCCTATGCCCCTGAGGAACCTCCTGCTTCCCTTCTCCCTTACCTTTGCAAGTCCGAGGAGGGCCCTGAGGTCGAGGGCGAAGCCGACCGCGGGTCTGCCCCGGAAGGAGTACTCCCCTCCACCGCCTATCGGCTTTCCAAGCTTTGGCGAATAGACCTCGAAGATTACGTCGCGGTAGTAGGGAAGCGGTCTGACCGTGCCGAGGTCCACGAAAATCCTCTCGTCATCAACCAGCTCGAGAATTCTGGCGAGCTTGCCGTAGTCGGTTTCCCTCCCGCGGAAGTTGAAGAGGCGCCACATCTCTTCCTTTTTCTCCTCATCGAGCGGGAGCTTCTCTATGAGCCCGAAGTTCCTCCTTTCGAGGGCCCTGCAGATTGTTTCCCGGAAATCCTCGATTCCCTCCGTTGCCCTTCTCCAGACTTCGAGGCTCCCGAGGTCGATGTAGAACTCCTCTATGCCAAGGCTTTCCAATGCTGTCATGAGGACGCTCAGAACCTCGGCCGTCATGAAGGTTGTTTCACCGCCGATGAACTCAACTCCGGCCTGCCACCTTCCATCAACTCCGCCGTCGAGGACTTCGCCGATGTAGTAGAGCTTGCCGAAGTCGATGTCGTAGTTCCTGAGCAGTCTGCTCGTCACGTCGGGCTTTATCAGGTAAAATTGGTTGTTGTAGGCGAACTTCGTTCCGCCCCTCAGGGTTTCCTCGTATGGCTCTATTGTTGGAAGGACGACCTCGCCGTAGCCCCAGAGCTCGAAGGTTCGTCTTAAAGCCTTTCCAACTTTGGACAGCTGGATAGAGTCAGCTAAAACAAGTTTTCCCACGAAAAACACCTCCTTTGAGCCTCATCAGAAGGGATGATGAAGGCTAACCCTCAGAGAAAAGGGTGAAGGGGAGGGGGTTGGGGCGTAAATGAAGGCCATGACAACACCTAGAGGTTGGCCTTCGAAGATATTAATAAACTTGTCGGAAAAATTTCTGTCAAAGGGACAATCTCTCCGGTTATTCACGGTGCTTTTTGGTCTTTTTCAAGTAAATTTCGAGGCTTTTTAGAAGGATTAACTGTTCGGCGGTTTCAACGGCACAGTGCCTCTTTCTTCGGACGCGTGCGAGGGCTTCCCTGAGCGTTAATCCCCTGGAAAACATCAGCCATGCGACCGCAATAGTGCCGCTTCTTCCACAGCCACCGGCGCAGACAACGAGAACCCTCCGACCACTTTGAACCTCCCCGTCAATCCATCTCAAAATCGCGATTAGCTCCTCCAGGGACGGTGCAGAAAAATCCGGGATTGGAACGTGGAGGACGTTAAAGCCGTCCGTAAGTTCCTCAAGGGGGTACGGAACTTCGAAGTCCATCACAAGGAGAAGGAGTGAATCAAAGAATTCCCTCAAAGAGCCTATGTCCTCCCTTCTTGGGATTGGAGAAATCGCGAGGTTTTTCTCAACTTGGATTGGCGGCATGGTTTAGATTATTCCCAATCCTTTAAGTTATTTTTGATGAATTCAATTCCAAACAAAGATAGTCTTAAATCGAAAATCGAACATAATTTATCCAGATGGCGAAACCAAAAGGTTTATAAGGAGTGCCATATATGTAAGATATAGATTACATATGGAGAGGTGAATAAACCATGAGGAAGGTGTTGACCCTGCTCCTGATAGGGGCGCTCGTTTTGAGCGTTCTGGGGGCGGGATGTATAGGTACCACAACGACGACTGGGACTTCAACGGCGGCGCCCCAGACAACCGCCCAGGCGGGCGCTCAGGGAACCCAGGGAAAGGGGAACGCCGGTGAGATTCCCGTGGCTGTGAACCAGAACGGAACCGTAAACACGGCCGACCTGAAGGCCTACATAGACTCGATTCCAGCAGGTCAGCTGACCGAGGCCGAGAAAGAGGGACTCCTCTACATGGTTGAGGAGGAGAAGCTCGCCCATGATGTCTACACCAAGCTGTACGAGAAGTGGGGACTCCAGATATTCAAGAACATTGCGGAGAGCGAAAGCACACACGTAAACGCCGTCAGGCTGCTTCTCGAGAAGTACAACATCACGGACCCAACCGCCAACGAACCGGTTGGAGTGTTCACCAACCCGGACCTGCAGGCGCTCTACAACCAGCTCATTGAAATGGGGAGCAAGAGCGTTGTGGAT
>NZ_JAMONU010000018.1 GCF_027066465.1 Thermococcus sp. | reverse complement strand
ACGACGATTATCATGTACCGCGGGACGATAGTGGAGATGGGCGACACCGAGAGGGTCTTCCACAACCCGCTTCACCCGTACACCCAGATGCTCCTCGAGAGCGTCCCCGATTTGAACGTCAAGTGGGAGTTCAGGGGAATCGAGCCGGAAAAGGAGGAGGGAGCAGTCTACTCCATTCAGGGCTGCCGCTACGCGCCGAGATGTCCCAGGGTAAAGGAGAAGTGCTTCAAAGTCCGTCCGGTCCTTCACGAGGTCGAGAAGAACCACTGGGTGGCCTGCCATCTCTACGGAGGTGAGTGAGATGCACTCGACGATTAGGGAGATTAGGAAGACTCCGGAGGGAATTATGAAGGCCCAGAGAGCCTTTGAAGATTTCATAGCAAATCACGACTTCTTGTTGCCGAGGGAGATAGTTTACACGGGCTGTGGCAGTTCACACTTCCTGTCGCAGCCGCTGGCCATGGCAACCACCCGCCTCGGGGGCAGGGGAGTGGCCCTCCCCTGCTCCGAACTTCTGTATTCGCGCGAATGGTACAGCATAGGGAACCCCGAACTCCTCGTGGCAATCTCGCGCTCTGGGGAAACGACGGAGGCAATCAAAGCCCTTAATGTCCTCGACGTTCCAACGCTTGCCCTCACTGCTTATGAGAGCACCCTTTCGAGGAAAGCGGACTACGCTCTAATAGTTCCGGCCCACGAGGAGAGCGTTGTAATGACCCACTCCTTCCCCGCCTTCTACTTCGCCTACATTCAGTTGCTCCTCCACTCGTACGGAAGGGAAACCCTCGACGCCGGGCACGTATCTTCCCTCACGGGGGAGGTCCTCAAGAACGAAAACCACGTGAGGGATGTCGTGGAGGGCTTCGACTTCAGGAACGTCATCTTCCTCGGCTCCGGGATACTCTACCCGATAGCCCTCGAGGGAATGCTCAAGATGAAGGAGATGGCCCTCTTCTGGAGCGAGGCTTATCCAACGTTCGAGGTCAGGCACGGCTTCAAGTCTATAGCAGACGATGGAACGCTCGTCGTTCTGCTGGTGAGCGAGCCATTTGACTGGCACGAGAAGCTGACGAAGGAATTCCAGGGACAAAAGGCCAGAGTTCTCACCGTCGGAAGGCGCGACACCGGGGCCGACTACTTCATCGAAGTCCCCGAACTGGACGAGCTTGCAAGTCCCGTCCTCTACCTCCCGATAATCCAGCTACTATCTTACTACAAGGCCGTGTCGCGCGGTTTGAATCCGGACAACCCGAGGTTCCTCAGCAGGGTCGTCACGTGGTGATTGTGATGAAGGTCGGTCACGACGGTAAGGCCTATTACCTCGATGGGGAGCGCTTCCAGGTTTACGGGGGGACGCTCCAGTTCTTCAGGGTCCCGAGGGAGAGCTGGCGCGACAGGCTTGAGAGGATGAAGAGGCACGGCCTCAACACGGTAGACACCTACGTCGCCTGGAACTGGCACGAGCCAGAGCCTGGAAAGTTCGACTTCACCGGCGAGACGCACCCTCAGAGGGACTTGGTAGGCTTCCTTGAGCTGGCAGATAAAGTCGGCCTGAAGGTCATCATAAGGCCCGGTCCCTACATCTGCGGCGAGTGGAGGAACGGCGGAATACCGGGGTGGCTCATCAAAGGGCATCCAGAAATCCTTGCGAAAGGCCCCAACGGACCCCTGCCGGGGGACATCTACTATCCCCCGATTACCTACCTCCACCCGACATACCTCGAGGCCGTTTCGAAGTGGTACGACGAGGTTCTCCCGATAATCAGGGACTACCTCTATACCAACGGCGGACCGATAATAAGTGTCTCCATAGACGACGAGCCGTCCTACTGGGAGACCATCTTCCAGCCCTTCCTCACGGACTACAACGAGGTCATTACCCGTCCGGGGGGCCTTTGGGAGGAGTGGCTTCGCTCCAACTACCCCCTTGACGAGCTGGGCGAGCGGTACGGGACGGGGATAGGCGATTACTCCGAGGTTCGCCCGCCGGCGAGCGAGGACGAGCCGTTGCCTAAAATACTCGACTGGCATCACTTCAAAATCTGGGTCATCAACCGCTACGTGGAAATCCTCTACGGGCATCTAAAGCGCTACATCGACGTCCCGATAAGCATACTCGACCCCTACCTGCTCCTCTCCGCGTGGAGGCATTTCTACCGCTACGTTAAGGAGAGAAGCCTCGACGTCCACCTCTGGACCGAGTTCTGGTACTCCTTCTATCGCTCCTTCGACCTGAAGGAAGATAAACTCGGCCACATCTACTACAAGACCGGGGTCTACCGCTTCTACCAGAGAAAGCTTGGAACTCCCCCGCTCAGCATAGAGACGCAGGTTTCTTTAGCTCATACAATTGAACCGGACGAGGCCGAGCATCTCTACTCGCTGATAGCCTCGCTCGGAATCCACAACATCAACTACTACCTCTATGTCGGCGGTGAGAATCCAAAAGGCTACGAGTCCCACAACGGCGTGACCTGGGACGTTTACTCGCCGATAGGCCTCGACGGGAGCGAGAGGCCCCACGTTGAGCCGATAAAGTGGCTCGGCGAGTTCCTGCTCAACAATCCGGCCTTCGCCGACGCCGAGCTGAGGCCGAGGGTGGCCTTCGGAACCTACGAGCCCTACGAGGCTATAGCCACCTTCGGCCTGAGGAAGGGCCTGACCGAAAGCGTGAACCTCAACGAATACCTCCTCGGCGAGAGGGGTCTCTTAACGCTTCTCGCCATGAGCAACGTTCCCTTCGACGTCCTCGACCTTGAGGAGGCGAGCGTTGAGGAGATGCTCTCCTACGGCCAGCTCTGGGTGTACAGCCTCGACTTCCTCTCAAGGGATGTCCAGGACAAGTTAGTTGAGTTCGTTGAGAGGGGCGGAAACCTCGTAATCCTGCCGATGCTTCCATATCTCGACGAGAACATGAAGCCCTACTCCGCCCTCGCCGAGTTCCTCGGCGTCGAGGTTGAGAGGGCCGAGGCGAGGGACAATCCGAGACTGATTCAGTTCACGAGCGTCGAGAGCGACGGGATTGACAGGATGCTCGTCAGGAACACCGTTCGAGAGGTCAAAGGTGGTGAACCTTTCGTCTTCCACTACGGCAGACCAGTCGGAACGCTCGTTAGGAGGGGAAAGGGGAGCGCAATCGTGCTCGGCTTCAGGCTCCAGTACTACAACAGCTACCACGACCTCCACAGGAAGTTCGTTGACAAACTGCTTGAGATGCAGAACGTTAAGAGGGACTTCGAGGTCACGGACAGGGACATGATAGCGATTCCGCGCGGCCACTACCTCGTCCTGCTCAACCCCAGAGGCCACAGGGTCTTCGGAAAAGTGCGGTACAGGGGAATGGAGGTCCCCCAGCTCCTCGACGGCATCGAGATGGGGAAGCGCGGTGCCCTCTTCCTGCCCTTCGGCGTTAGGGTCGGAGACGCTGAGGTTGTCTACGCAACGGCTACACTCCTCGGCGGGGACGGAAAAACACTCCGCTTCAGGAACCACCTGAGCGGTTCCAGCGAGGTCGCTTTGCGGGGCGTTGAGGAAGTCAAGGCGATTGAGGGTAGAATCGTGGACGAGAGCTTTGAGAACGGAATCCTAAGGGTCGTCGTAGAGCATGATAATGAGTTCGAGCTGGGCCTTTAGCGGTTGCCTCCTTCACTTTTTGCTTTTGAAACCTTTTTAAGGCCCCTCCTCCTATTTTTCCCCGCGATGATGAGTGATGGGCGAACCGAAGGGTGAGGAAGGAAAGGTGATCGCTGAGCAACCCTTTTAAGCGCCCGTTCCAACTTTTTTCGGGATGATGAGTTCAGCCTTGTCCGAGCCGTGACGAGGGAGTGACGGACTGACCGCTTTTTTTAAATTAGCTTAATTGAATTCGAAAGCCTAATAACCTTAGGGAGCTGAAGGGAATTAGAAAGGTTTAAATATTTTGTGCATATGCACATGAAGGTGATGCCATGGAGGAGATTTACAAGCCAATATGGGTCAGCATAATCGGCAACGTCCTTCTCGCGGTCGTAAAGCTCATCGTCGGTTTTCTCTATTCAAGTATAGCCCTCATCTCCG
>NZ_JAMONU010000017.1 GCF_027066465.1 Thermococcus sp. | reverse complement strand
GTTTGAGAGGCTGAAGGAGCTCAAGAAGGAGCGCTGGACCTGCGTCTTCTGCAAGTGGCTGATGCTTAGAAGGGCCTGCAGGATTGGGCACGAGGTCGGGGCGAGCGCGATAATAACCGGTGACTCCCTCGGACAGGTCGCTTCACAGACGCTCGACAACCTCCTAATCGTCAGCCGGGCGAGTGATTTGCCGATTCTGAGGCCTTTAATCGGACTCGACAAGGAGGAAATCGTCAGGATAGCGAAGAAAATCGGAACCTTCGAGATAAGCGCCCGCGAGGAGCCAAGCTGTCCCTTCACGCCGAGATATCCGATAGTCAGGGGCTCACCGGGCGAGTTCGAAAGGATTAAAAACGCCCTCAGTCTCTAGCATGTTTCAGCCTCCACAATGCCTTTAAGCTACCTTTCCCATCTATTTCCATGCCCGAAAGGTTCAAACCCCTTCAGCTGGCCACCTACCTGCTCACCATCAACGGAATTCTCCTCCTCGGATACGCCTACTACTGGAACTCGGTTACCTACCTCTTCTTTGGGCTGTTGAATCTAGTTTTAGCCTACGGCGTTGGAAGGGAAAACCGAACCGCAATAAAAGTCGCCCTAATCTACATCACAATTGAATTCTTCTTCGCACTGCTCTATTTAATCTCGGGGGACATCTATTCTGCCGTTGACGCGGCCATAAGCTTCTTCATCATGCACGACATACTGAGCTACATACAGTGGGTTTACAGGCAGGAGAAAGAACAGGAAGAGGGATGAAAAATCAAACGGCCCTCCAGAACGGGTCCTCCTTGGCCTTAACCCTGGCCGTCATCTTCAGCGCCCGGAGGTCGCTGTCGTCAAGTTCATCCCTCAGCTGCTTCAAAAGCGTTATCACATCGTTCTTGGTGAGGTCAACGTAGAGCGTCTCACCCGGATGGATATGCCTGCCGACTATCGCCCCCTCGATGGCGATTGCAACGGCGTCCCCCTTCCTTGCCTCCTGAACGAACTCGTTTCTGTTCTTGATTGACTTTATTACGCCAACCTTCTCCCCGGTCTCCTTAATCAGCGTTACGCCCGGCCTTATCCTGCCCTCAAGGACTTCAACCCCCACAATGGCGGGCTTGCTCCTCCTGAAGACGTAGCGCTCGTCCGGATAGAGCTTTATAACACCGGGGAACGTTACGTTCTTGAGCAACTCGCGCTTTCTCTTTTCCTCCTCCGCCTTGACCCATGCCTCGTAGTCCTCTATGAGCTTGTAAATCACGTTCCCAACGAAAATCGGAACTCCCTTGGCCTTTGCAACTTCCTCCGCGTCCTCGTTTACCTTGACGTTGAAGCCGAGGACAACGCCGTACTTCGGCTCCTCCTCGCGAACGCTCAGGGCTTCCATGACGTCCGTCTTGCTGACGTTTCCAACGTCCGCCTTCCTTATCGGGATTCCCTTCTCTTGGAGCTCCTTGCTCAGGGCTTCGAGGCTCCCGAGGGTGTCCGCCTTTACTATAACGCCGATTTTACCGGTGTTTATAACGACGCTCTGTATCTGGTTGAGTATCTCCTGCTTGGCCCTCTCTATTTCCTCCTTTGAGCGGGCCGCGATAACCGGAGAGCCCGCGAGGGCATCCTCAAGACCGGGGGCGGCTATCTTCACACCGGCAGCGGCGGTGACCTCGTCAACCTGGTCGAAGCGGAAGCGCGGGTCGCGAATCTCGTCGAGGGGCTTCGGCTTGAGCAGGGCGCGGATTTTGGTTACTATCGCCTTGTCCTTTCCGCCGACGACGATTGTGTCGTCCTTCCTCAGCGTTCCATCGTAGATGATGACGTCTATCGTTGTTCCGAGGCCAAGCTCTTCCCTGACCTCAAGGATTGTTCCGCGCGCCGGCCCCTCGACCTCTATCTTGAGCTTCTGCTCGAGGTACTTCTGGCTCAGTCCTGCTATGAGGACAAGAAGCTCGGGAATTCCTATGCCGTATTTGGCCGAAATCGGAACTATCGCCAATTCGCGCGTGAAGTCCTGAACCCTGTCAAAGCGGTTTGCCTGAAAGCCCATTTCGTAGAACTTGCCTATAAGCTCCCATAGCTTCGTCTCAAGCTCTTGGATGGCTCTCTGGTCCTGTTTTTTTACGTTCAGGAGGAAAGGCTCGTCCTCCTCGACAACCCAGCCCTTAATCCTGTCTATCTTGTTGGCCGCAACTATGAAGGGCGTTCTGTAGCGTCTCAGTATCTCTATGCTCTCTATCGTCTGGGGCTGAAAGCCCTCGTTGATGTCAACGACGAGAACGGCCAAATCGGCTAAGCTTCCTCCCCTCGCGCGCAGACTTGTAAACGCCTCGTGACCGGGGGTATCGATAAAGAGAAGCCCCGGAAGCTTTATCTCGCCCTTCCAGAGCTTTATGAGGGGTCCTGCGAGCTTTTTTACGACGTCAATCGGAACCTCCGTTGCACCTATGTGCTGGGTTATTCCGCCCGCTTCCTTGGCGGCAACGTTTGTCCGCCTGATTCTGTCGAGGAGCGTGGTCTTGCCGTGGTCAACGTGACCGAGGACCGCTATGATGGGCTGTCTAATCCTCTTTGCCATCTTCATCACCTGAGCATAACTCATGGCTGGCCTTTTAAAGGGTTTGGAATGTTAGAAAATGGAGAGAACAGAGTTACTCCTCGGAACAACCAATCTCGTCTAGATACTCCTTCTTCGCCCTTGCGTGGGTGCGGTAGAACCAGTCTGCGGCCTTGCAGTACTCAAAGAGTTCATCTTCGCTGAAGTACAGCTTAATTTCCCTCTCCGCACTCTCAGGACTGTCGGAGGCGTGGACTACGTTGTAGATTGCATCCCCTATGTCGAGGCCGTAGTCGCCCCTTATGCTTCCGGGCTCGGCATCCTTCGGGTCGGTGGCGCCGGCCATCTTCCTGACGACGCTTATGGCGTATCTGCCCTCCACGACCATTACGACGCTCGGGGCCTTGGTGATGTAGTCTATGAGGGCGTTGAAGAATGGCTTGCCCCTGTGCTCCTCGTAGTGCTTTTCGGCGAGCTCACGGTCAATCCATATCATCTTCATTCCCACTATCTTGAGGCCCCTCTTCTCAAAACGGCTTATTATTTCGCCCATTAGCCCACGGACAACGGCGTCCGGCTTCAGAATAACGAGGGTTCTCTCTATCTGCTTGTCGGCCATCGGCAACACCGTCTATAGAATGGGGCGCGCGGTTAATAGGTTTTTTGGAAAGGAAGGAAAAGAGGGAAAATCAGCCAACCTTAACGTAGAAGGTCACGGCACCCCAGGTTGTGTGGTCTCCCCACCATCCAAGAACATCTCCTGCTTGTACAAAAGTTGCTTGAAACTTCACGTTTACGATGGCATGCCACTGACCGTTGTGGAGGACGCTCTGGCTCACATATCCCTCCGAGGCGACGTTCGTTCCAAATGAATACTTTGCATCTAATGAATCTGTGTCGAACTTTAAGAGCCACGTGGCTATTTGAGTTGATCTATCCACAGCGGGGAGCATTTCATAATTGGGGATTGTTGAAGTAAACGTAACTGCGGGAACAGGGTATCCAAAGGTAATTTGGACTGTAGTATGGCCATTTTTATGCAGTATTGGGTCAGCTATCTTTAGTTTCGGATTCAGAGAGGGGTCTAAGTTCCAGTTGTGGATAATCTTCGCCGATTCTGTTACATAATCTTTGTAGTTGGTGTTTCCTTCAACTTCCCTCAATCCGTATCCAGGGTCTATCTCGTATCTTCCCTCTTCTGGGGCATTTTTGGGCGGAGCAACCATAAAGTACTCCCAATTGGGGTCATTATCGTCTTTAAGTCCATACACGTAAGCCAATGCGTAAATGTTTCCATATGGTGGGTCATTTTGTTCTATCGTTATATGTCCTAATGGTTTCCAATAGGGCTCGCTTTCACCGCTGTAAACTTTTACGTTTCCACTGCTGTCAACGGTCTTCACGCTCCAGCCCTCTGGAACTCCAATTTTTTCACCGAGCGGTATGTCCTCCTGAAACTCCGGCTTCTTCGTGCTCCACTTCATTAGTTCGCTCCTGATGCTTGTAACCTGAACGGGAACGCCCTTCCTCG
>NZ_JAMONU010000016.1 GCF_027066465.1 Thermococcus sp. | reverse complement strand
TTGAAGGTCGGAATGGCCGTTGGAACATACAAGAGGGGAAAAGCCGTCGTCGCGAGGGACGGGAGGACCTCAAGCATCATGCTCAAGAACGCTCTGATAAGTGGCTTACTCGCGAGCGGAATGGAGATTTTAGATGCCGATTTGATTCCAACTCCGGCTCTAGCGTGGGCAACGAGGGAGCACGGCGACGCGGGAGTTATGATTACCGCGAGCCACAATCCCCCGACCGACAACGGGATAAAAGTCTTCAACGGCGACGGGACCGAGTTCTACGTCGAGCAGGAGAAGGAGCTTGAGGAGATAGTCTTCTCCGGGAACTTCAGGAAGGCAGAGTGGAACGAGATTAAAACGGTTAAACCCCTCGACGTTATAGACGACTACATCGGAGCGGTTCTCGACTTCGTGAACCACGAGACGGGCCTTAAAGTCCTCTACGACGGGGCCAACGGCTCCGGGAGCGTTTTAGCGCCTTACCTGCTCCGCGAGATGGGCGCTAAAGTGATAAGCGTGAACGCCCACGTCGACGGCCACTTCCCGGGAAGGAAGCCCGAGCCGAGGTACGAGAACATCGCCTACCTCGGGGAGCTTGTTAAAGAACTCGGCGTCGATTTAGCTGTAGCGCAGGACGGAGACGCCGACAGGATAGCGGTGTTCGACGAGAAGGGCAACTACGTTGACGAGGACACGGTAATAGCGCTCTTCGCCAAGCACTACATTGAAGAAAACGGCGGAGGAACGGTTGTTACGTCGATAAACACCGGGTCGAGGATTGATGAGGTAGTTGAAAAGGCAGGAGGAAAGGTTGTACGCGTTCCCCTCGGCCAGCCCCACGACGGCATAAAGAAATACGGAGCCATCTTCGCCGGCGAACCCTGGAAGCTCGTCCATCCAAAGTTCGGCAACTGGATTGACAGCTTCGTGACGATGACGCTCCTGATTAAGATGATTGACGAGAACGGCCCGCTCTCGAAGCTCGTCTCCGAGATTCCGGTCTACTATCTTAAAAAGGAGAACGTTCCGTGCCCGGACGAGCTCAAGGGTAAAGTCGTTGAAAAAGCTAAGGAAGAGCTTGAGAAGGCCTTAGGGGAGGAAATCAGGAAAATCCTTACGATTTCGGGCTACCGCTTCCAGCTGAGGGACGGCTCGTGGGTTCTCGTCAGGCCGAGCGGGACGGAGCCGAAGATTCGCGTCGTCGTCGAGGGACCGAGCGAAAAGAGAAGGGACGAGCTCTTCGAGTTAGCTTATAAAACGGTTGCAAAAGAAGTGGAAAAGCTCAAACGAAGCGCGCGGGTCGAAGGGTCCTGACGGCTATCTCCCTTTTGTCTATCATGACCTTGAAGCCCTCCTTTGCGACGTAGGTCTTGACGCCGGTCACCGTTTCGATGTATTTTGCCTCCTTGTAGGGGTTGGCGAAGTGCATCTTCATGCCGATGTGGCTCATTACCAGTACTTCGGGTTTTTTCTCCATGCTCTTGAGCATTTCAACGGCATCGTCGGTGCTGAGGTGGTAGGGAATCCCCATGTCCCTCGGGCGCGTTATCGCCGCTATGATGACCCTTGCTCCATCGTGCCACTCTATAAGGCCGTCGAAGTAGGCCGTGTCCGGGATGTAGGAAATGTCGCCGTAGGCGGTCTTCATGCGGAAGCCTATCGTCGTCGGGTCCGAGTGCTGGCTCGGCGTTATGAGGAACTCCTCCTCACCTATCGCTATCTTGTTGCCCGGTTCCGGCGTGTGGACGCTCTCAAGGACCTTTATGTGGTACTTGCTTATCGCCGGCGTGTGCATCTCATCGCCGTAGACGACGCTCTTTGAAGCTATCAGCGTGCCCCTCTTCTTGAGCGCACCGCCGGTCATGGCCTCGACCATAACCTCGAGGTCGTTGCAGTGGTCAACGTGCCTGTGGGAGACGAAGATAGCATCGAGCTTTCTTGGGTCAAGCTTGTAGCGCCAGCTCCTGACGAGCGCTCCCGGGCCGGGGTCAACGTAAACGTTCCTGCTCGCCCTTATGTGGAATCCCCCAGTGGAGCGGAACTGGGTTATTGTTATGAACCTCCCGCCCCCGCTCCCGAGGAAGGTTATCTCTATCACTCACTCACCTCCGTATCCTCTGCGGACGGTGAAGTATACGGCCGGGAGTATATAAGGTGTTTGGGTTGCCGAAAGGGGTTTAAGCTCCGGAGAGAAGTAGTGGCGGTGGTTCTGATGGAGTTTGAAGTGGTTATGAAGGAAGTAGAGAACCTCAGAGACGAGATAGTAAAGACGCTCGTCGAGCTGATTAAGATTCCGGCCATAAGCCCCGACTACGGCTACGAGGGGGAGTACGACAAGGCCCAGAAGCTGCTTGAGATTATCAGGGACTGGCCCTTCGACAAGGTCGAGGTCTACAACGCCCCGGACGAGAGGGCCAAGAACGGGGTCAGGCCGAACATATTGGCCTATTACTACGGCGAGAAAGGCGAGGAGAGCGAGAGGCTCTGGATTCTTACGCACATCGACGTCGTTCCGCCGGGAGACCTGAGCAAGTGGACCGTTACGGAGCCCTTCAAACCGCTCGTGAAGGACGGCAAGGTCTACGGGCGCGGAAGCGAGGACAACGGACAGAGTTTGGTTGCTTCGCTCTACGCTGTGAGGGCCATGATGAACCTCGGAATAAGGCCGAAGAGAACCGTCATTTTGGCCTTCGTCAGCGACGAGGAAACCGGGAGCAAGTACGGAATCGGGTGGCTTATGAAGGAGCATCCGGAGCTGTTCAGGGAAGACGACCTCGTTCTCGTCCCGGACGGCGGAAACGAGGACGGGACGTTCATAGAGGTTGCCGAAAAGGGAATCCTCTGGTTCAAGCTCAAGGTTAAGGGCCAGCAGGTGCACGCGAGCATGCCGGACAAGGGCCTGAACGCACACCGCGTCGCACTCGATTTGGCCTACAACCTCGACAAAAGGCTTCACGAGAAGTACAGCGAGAGGGACGGACTCTTTGACCCACCGGAGAGCACCTTCGAGCCGACGATGGGAGGAAACCCGGCCGACAGTCCCAACATAATTCCCGGCGAGCACGAGGTCGTTTTCGACTGCAGGGTTCTGCCGAGGTACAGCCTCGACGAGGTTCTCAGGGACGTTGAAGATGTCGCGAAAGAAGTTAAGGAGAGGCACAGGAAGGAGCTTGACGGGAAGGTTCTCCCCGAAATCGAGGTAGAAATCCTCCAGAGGGGCGACCCGGCACCGCCGACGGACCCGAACAGTGAGATAGTGAAGCTCCTGAAGGAGGCGATAAAGGAGCTACGCGGAAAGGAAGCAAAGGTTGGTGGCATAGGAGGCGGAACCTTCGCGGCGTTCTTCAGGAGGAAGGGAATTCCGGCCGTTGTCTGGGCGACGCTCGACGAAACTGCCCACCAGCCCAACGAGTACGCCAAGATTGACAACATGGTCGAGGACGCCAAGGTCATGGCATACTTAGCTCTGCGCTGACTTTTTAATCTATTTTGTTTCAAACTCGCTTGAAGCAATCGTCAGGTATTTATATTTTCTCGCCGTAAGTAATCCAGTGGTGAGAATGAGAAGGATTCTGGTCCTTGTGCTCGTCTTTGTTGTTATTGCATCCGGCTGCATCGCGGGAACCCAGACGACACCGACGTCCACAGGACAGACAAGCTCACAGACCATCACAAACACCACCCATGAATCCATGGAACAAGTTCACTCAACGGCAAACGACGTCCTCGACCCGACGAGAACCGATAGTGTTCAGGCGGTGGTAAACGCCAGCAACCTCTTCGGCATCGGGCTTTACAAGGAGCTCTCAGGTAGCGGCGGGAACGTCCTCATATCCCCCTTCAGCGTGTTCACGGCCCTGAGCATGGTTTACGAGGGCGCCAGGGGCAAAACCGCCTGGGAGATGACAGGGGTCCTCCACCTCCCCAAGAACGAAACCATGCGCAGGGAGGCGTTTAGAACGCTCCTGCTTGACGCCCAAAGACCCTATGGAGTGGAACTCACAATCGCCAACGCCCTCTGGGTTCAGGAGGGCTATCATCTAAAGGAGAACTATCTTAGGGTCATAAGAAAGTACTACCTGGGCGATGTGCGGGAACTCGATTTCAAGGGAAACCCAGGGGGCGCCGAGAGAACGATTAACGAGTGGGTGGAGGAGAAGACTAACGGGAAGATAAAGAACCTCGTGAGCGGACTAACCCCCAACACGAGGCTGGTAATAACCAACGCAGTCTACTTTAAGGCCAACTGGACGCTCCGCTTCAGTCCAAGCGGAACGCACAACGGAACGTTCACACTCCCCACGGGGAAGGAAGTGACCGTCCCAATGATGACCCAGGTTGGCAGGTTCAACTACGCCGAAACCGGCTCGTTCCAAGTTCTGGAGATGCCCTACGAGGGCTCAAGATTCAGCAACTTCAGCATGGTGATAATCCTTCCCAAGGACGCAAACGGCCTGAAGGAAATAGAAGAGAACCTCAGCCCGCGGTTCCTGAAGGCCGTTCTCAGCTCCCTTAAGCCTGAGGAGGTCAAGGTGACCATACCAAAGTTCAAATTCGAAGGGAGCTACCACCTGGGCAAAGTCCTTGTGAAGATGGGCATGAAGCAGGCCTTCACGGATGGTGCGGACTTCTCGGGAATATCGGAGGAGCCCATAGCAATAAGCGACGTGGTGCACAAGACGTTCATAAGCGTCGCCGAGAACGGCACCGAGGCGGCCGCAGCAACGGCGGTTGTGCTGACCGCGGCCTCGGCCCCTGGGCAACTCCCCGAGTACAAGGTCTTCAAAGCAGACCATCCCTTCCTGTTCCTCATCGTGGACAGAGACAGCGGGCTGATACTCTTCATGGGGCGCCTCGTGAACCCGAAGGGGTGAGCTTTTAAGCCCCTTCCCCAACTTTTTCCATGCCCCTCTGGAAGGACGGAAAGCTCGGACTGCCGGTGAGGGAAGCGGTAAAGCTCTTTCCGGAGCTGAATGACTACCTCGACGAGCGCGGAAGGCTCGACCTTTCGAACAGGAGGGCGAGGATACTCTACAATAGGGCAATAGCGAAGGTCCTCTTCGGGCTTGAGATAGAATACCACCCGCACGGTCTCGTGACGCCCCCGATATCGCGCTACCTCTTTCTGAAGACGTTTTTGAGGGGCGGGGAGAAGGTTTTAGAGATTGGAACCGGGCACACCGCGATGATGGCCCTCATAGCTGATAAGCTCTTCGACTGCGAGGTAACGGCCACGGAGCTCGATGAGGAGTTCTTCGAGTACGCGAGGGGGAACATCGAGCGTAACGGCGCAAAGGTCAGGCTAATCAAGAGCGACGGGAGGATAATCCGGGGGGTAATTCCCGAAGGAGAGAGCTTCGACGTCATCTTCTCGGCCCCGCCATACTACGAGAGGCCGACAAAAGGTGTTTTAACGGAGAGGGAAGGCGTTGGCGGGGGAAAGTACGGCGAGGCCTTCTCGGTGAGGCTGATAGGGGAAGCGAGGGACTACCTGCGGCCCGGCGGAAGGGTGGCCCTCTTTCTTCCCAACAAAAAGCCGCTGATAAAGGCCATAGTCGGGAGGGGAGAAAAGCTGGGCTACTCGGTGAGGGACGTGAAGTTCAAGGTCGGGACGAGGTGGAGGCACAGTTTGATACTCAGACTGTAATGGTCGTTGTAACAGCCATAACTTCCGCAATTTTAGTCGTTCAAACGACCAAATAGAAAAGGATTTCGGTCGGCAAAGCGACCGTAACGGGACTCGGGCCGTGGGCGTCTCAGCACTTGGCCCTCAGTGGAGGTGCTTTCTCGTCATCGTCCCGAGTTTCAGTGCATATCCTCAACGTAGAGGAAGAGGCACTTAAGGTATTCGGTGTCCTTCGAGGCCATGAGTATCGGGTGGTCCGGGGCCTGGGTTCTGTAGGGTTCGAGCATCCTGAGGAACTTGCCGGCCTTTGCTCCAGCCGCGATGACCATGTCCTTGAAGGCCTGCATGTCAACGTGCTGGGAGCAGGAGCAGGTGACGAGGATTCCACCCTCCTTAACGAGCTTCAAGCCGGCGTAGTTCACGTTGAAGTAAGCCCTGAGCCCGCGCTGGAGGTCCTTCTCGTGCTGGACGAAAGCTGGAGGGTCGAGGATAACTATGTCAAACTTCTCGCCCCTCCTGAGCATCTCCTCCATGACTGGGAAGGCTGAGCCGACGATGAACTTCATTTTATCTTCAACGCCGTTGAGCCTGGCGTTCTCCTTGGCGGTTTCAATTGCCTGGGGGGATTTATCAACGGCAACCACCTCCTCGGCCCCGGCAACTGCCGCGTGTATCGCGAAGCCACCGGTGTACGTGAAGACGTCGAGAACCCTCATTCCCGGTTTGACGTACTTCTCCAAAGCGATTCTGTTCTCGCGCTGGTCGAGGAAGAAGCCCGTCTTCTGACCGCGCATGTCGACGATGAACTTGGCCTTTCCCTCCTCTATTACCGTCCTGTACTTCTCTTTGCCGAGGAGAACGCGCTCTATCTCCGGTAAACCTTCCCTTCTCCTCGAGCGCCCAGTGTTCTTCTCGAAGACGGTCTCTATTTCAGGCTCGACCTCCATTATGGCCTCGGCCAAATCGAGCTTAAACTTCTCCATGCCGATGCTCGAAATCTGAAGCGAGGCTATCTCGTTGAAGCGGTCAACTATCAGGCCTGGCAGATAATCTGCCTCGCCGTAAACCATTCTGTAAGCCTTGTCGTAGCCGAGAACCTTCTTCCTGTACTCGTTGGCCTTCCTGATTCTCTCTCGGAAGAGCTCCTTCGTTATCGGGGTATCCCTGTCCTTGATAAGCAGGCGGACCATTATGTTCGAGTTGGGGTTAACGAAGCCCCTGCCGAGAAACTTCCCTCCCCTCGTGTAGACCTCGACTATATCTCCGGGCTCGAAGTCGCCCTCGGTTCTCACGACACCCTTCTTGAAGACTATCATCGCGCCCTTCCCTATGGCCCTCGCCGCCTGGGCGTCAACGATTACCCTCGCCATTCTCACCACCGGAGGGGTTAGAGGAGGGGGTTTAAAAATCCTGCCCGGCGATAGGTATTTAACCCCCGGAGCCATACATTAAATCGGTGGTTTCTATGCACTTCGACGTCGTAAAGGAGTTCTTGGAAGAGATTGGCGCCGACTGGATTGAGCTCGACGGCGAAGTCCACCTCGAGCCCGAGGTCTTCTATGAGGTTTGGAAGTACATCGGCCAGCCCGAGCTGAAGACCTACGTCGTCGAGGACGAAGTTGTAGAGCCGGGCTCCTACGACCCGCCTGAGATGAAGTACACCGACGTCAAGAAGATTAAGGTCAAGAAGGTGTACTTTGAGACGCTGGACGGGAAAAAGATAGTAACTGACTATTCTGAGTTCCAAAAAATCATGAAGGAGAAATCCGCTTGATATTTCATCTTATTAGCAGAGCCGGGAGCATCAGGGAGCCCATGCAGTTTGTCCTCTTCACCCCGAGGATAACCGCCAGATAGCCAACAATCGAGGAAGCGGTCAGCGCGAGCAGACCTGAAATACCGTCGAAGAGGAGAGCAAGAAGAATCAGAAACGTTAGAACGGTGAGGTTAATGAACCGGTAAGGGAGCCTTAAAAGGGCTTTCGCCAGAAGCCTTGCAAGATGCTCGCCGTAGAGAAGAACGGCAAAGCCCACAAAGAGCGCAACGAGGAGGAACGCCGGGAGGGCTTTGACGCTCAGGGGCTCCATCAGCGTCACCACTCCGTTTCTTTCCCTTCCCGTTTCGAGGAAGTTGAGGAGAGCGAAGAGGAAGTTGGCGGTGTTGACGGAGTAGACGATTGTCAGGAACGAGCGCTCGTCCCGGGAGATGAACGAGCCGAGCAGGGCCGCCTGCGACGCCGTGAAGGCCGGGAGGAGGGAAGCAAGCATACCGAAGAGCGTCCCCATAAAAGAGAATATGACGAACCTTTTGGGAGCAATCTCAAGCTCCGGACTGCCGGGTTCTATCCTCTTGGTTCCGGCCAAGAGAGAGGAGACTATGACGGGAACGCCGAAGAGCCCGGTGAAGAGGGCATAAAATGGCTCGTTCAGCGGGAGCGAGAGAATAAAAAGGCCCAGAATCCCCGAGAGGAGAATTATGAAGAGCGCATAAACCTTTTTCACGCCCCTCTCTGTGAAGACGAGGAGAAGGGTTAGGAGCAGGACGACGAGCTTCCCAAAGGCCGGCCGGTAAAGGGGAGCGAGGAGAAGGTAGAGGGGAACCAGCGGAAGAAAGAAGAGAACCGCCAGAAAGCTCGCGATGAGCGCTATCCTGACGACTTCAAGGCCCCTACCGCTGAGCACGAGCCGGTGAGCCGGCAGAACGCCGAGGGCCGTCCCTTCGTCTGGAACGCCGAGGAAGGTTGAAGGGACTACATCGAGGAACGTGTGAGTTAACCCCATCGCAAAGAGAACGACCGCACTCAGGCCGAAACCGCGGAGAAGGGAGGCTAAAGTGTTCACGTGGATTCCGGGGGTTATTCCCGTGAAAGTGCCGAGCATGAGACCTAACAGTGCTTCCCGGAGCAAATGTCCTCACCTGACTGAACTTCAAACGCCGGCTTTCCTCGGTAAGTCGTGAAGAAGCCGTAGGCTGTTACGCTCTCGTTTTCAGCCAGAGAGACACCGAGCCTCAATGGGAGCTTGAGGAGAACCGAGCAGGTGCCGTTGGTTACGTTCGCTACCCCAAAGCCGTTCCTGTAAACCCTCACCCAGGTTACTTTTCCCGAGATTCTCGCGAAGGAGCCTTCGTTAAAGGAGCATATGCCGTTTGGCAGTTTCTTCCGGGGCTTTACGACGGAGCAGTTCAGACAGAGCAAACTGGACTTCCTTCTGAGAGCCTTGAAGCGAACCGTGTCGCCGGTTCTCGCATGGAAACCGTAGAGCCTCAAGCTTGTGCAGTCGAGCCTCAGGTAGCGGGTAGTGCTTTTGATAACGAGACATTCGCCGGTGGCTATATCCCCGATTTGGGTCAGATTGAGGGGCTTCCCCTCCGCAGGTCCAAGGACATTAACGTCGCCGCCGGAATCCACGTAGAGCGTAATCCTCGAGTAAAGCCTCACTATGCCGAGGACTCTAATGCGAAGACCCGGTCTGAGGGAAAGGCCGTGGGGAAGGTAAACCCGGAACTCCTCGCTTCCGTTCCAGACCGTTGCAGGGTTTCCGCCGTAGAGGACAACGCCTTCGAGGGGGTAGGGCATGCCGTTTTTGGGTTCCTTCAAATAGCCGAGCTCCTCAACACGTAGGGGATAGAACTTCGAGCCATAGGTCAGGCCTTTAAGCCTCACGAGGCTTCCCTTGAAGGCGTTGATTGGATAGGCGAGGCGGACTTTCGAGGGGGTGAGCAGAACCGGACCGTTGGAGTAGTACCAGTAGACCCCTTCAAGACTCTCGAGGGGGAACGTTGCGTTTGCAGAAACAACTGTTGAGGCGTCCATCCAAAGACCGCGGTTGGTTTTTCTGAGCCTGCCTTTGACCGTGTAGACTTTCCCGACTTCAAGGGACTTCTTGAGCGCAACCGTTACTGTGCCGTTGTAGAGAACCGAAATGGAACCGGAGGAGTACACGCAGAGGCCAGTGAAGGAGTCTTTTTCCGGGGAGTAATGGCTAAGCGCAAGGGAAACGAGTAGCAGTGATGAGAGCAAAACCATTATTAAAACGTTTTTTGACACCATCAATAATGGTAAAGAAAGCGATGTTTAAAAAATTTATGGGGTTAATAAATCTCACCGCTGGGATAGACGACTATGCCCTCCTCGGTAATCTCGAAGGGGTACTTCTTCATCGAGTGCCTCGTTTCGCGCATCTTCCTTATCAGGAGGTAGCGCTTCAGCTCGACCTCCCTCTCGATGAAGTCCAAGAGCACTACACCCCTTGATATATACTCCTCAACCCCGTACCGGCTTATCTTGCCGCGGGCCGGGTCCGGTGCCTCCGTAGTGAGTATTGAGGTAACGCCCATCTCGAGGAGTATTGTGTTCAGCTGAAGGAGAACCTCACGTATCTCGTCTTCCTTTCTCAGCCTGAAGGCTATGGACGGGATGGAGTCTATGACAAGCCTCCTTGCGTTGATGGCCTTAACAACGCGATAGATATACCTGAGGAAGTCCTCTGCGTTGAGGTTCCCTTCGAGAACGTACTGCTCCTCGGACGGAAGCCCAACAACAGCGCTAACACCGTCAACTATCGCTATCTTTCCCTGCTTCTCGTACTTCTCAATGTCCCAGCCGAAGGCCTTCATTTCCCTCCTCAAGTCTTGGGCGCGCTCCTCAAGGGTCACTATAACGCCCGGTTCCCCGTACAGCTCGGCCCCTTTGTAAACGAACTGAACACCGAACGTCGTCTTTCCGCTTCCGGTTGGGCCGGTCACAAGAACAGTCGTTCCCTCTGGGAAGCCACCTTCAATGAGTTCGTCGAAGCCAGGAATTCCGCTCTTGACCCTTTTCACATCGTATCTCATCGTGAGCATGTCAACCACCCATGAACGTCACTACACCGGTTTTGTTACTGCCTATTAGTTTATTGTGGGGTTTGTAGATATAAAACTTTTGGGAGGAATGCGACAACAACATCCCCCGAATCCACGCATGAATTCAACTCCTTCCGTTAAAGACATAAAGGAAAGCGTTTTTAGTTCGTTGAGCAAAATTTCGACAAGGTGAAAGCATGTCCGACCCCTTTGGCGGGAGAGCACAGGGGATAATAAGGCGTGAATTCGGCGATGTCCTAACGCTCCTTGAGAGAATTCCCTCAAGCATAGATACAGATGACGCCCTTTCTCTTGTGAGGTGGATGCTCAAATCAAAGGACCCCCCAGAGAAGCTCCTAACAGTTGACCCCCTCGAGGAGCTCAAGGACCTCTTCAGGTTTTACGCCCTCCTGGGTGCTCTGGCGTTTTCCCCCTACGGCATTGAAGCAGAGTTCGTGAAAACGGCAACAACAAAGCTTTATCTAGCAAGAATAGAGAGAAAGGGTTCTCTGGAGGGAAGCCTTTTAAGGATTGAACCGGCTGAAGGGATACCTGAGAGGGACAGAAGGATACTGGAAAGGGCGATGGACAGAAGTCTGCCCGAGGAGGAGAGGGAAAAACTCAAACTGAAGTACAGGATGCACCTAAGCGAGTTTCTCGAGCTCTGGGAAGGCTCGCTGAGGGATGTTTATATAAGAGAAGGCCACGCATACCTCCGCTGGGACGAGGCGTTAAAGCTCTGGGAGATGGCCTTTGAAAGGCGATTTGATAAGGCGGTCAGCCTTCTAGCGGACGTCAGGGACGAACTTCCCGAATTCTACGAGGAGCTTAAGGGGAAGCTTGAGGAGCTAGCGAACGAGTACTTTAAGGAGAGGCTCGAGAAGCTCGGAAGAGTGGGAGCAAAGCCGCTACGCTTCGACCTATTCCCGCCGTGCGTTAAAGAGGCCCTAAAAGGCGTCCCCGCGGGAATGAGGAACTACGCTATTACGGTTCTCTTAACGAGCTTCTTGAGCTACGCGCGCATCTGTCCCAACCCGCCGAGGAAGGACGTCCGCGTTAGGGACTGCGTGAGCGATTTAAGGATAATAGAGGAAGAAATCCTTCCGATTATCATCGAGGCCGGCAACCGCTGCAAGCCGCCGCTCTTCGAGGACCAGCCCCACGAGATTAAGAACATCTGGTACCACCTCGGCTTCGGCTTAACGGATAAGCCAACGCTCGAGGACAGCGGAAATTCGACGTGGTACTTCCCGCCTAACTGCGACAAGATAAGGGCCAACGCCCCCCAGCTCTGCAAGCCGGACAGGTACTGCAGGGGGGTCAAGAACCCACTGACCTACTATCTAAGAAGGCTCGCAAGAGAAGAGAGGAGCGAAACCGGTGAAAGGGGTGAGGAAGGTGGCTGAACTGCTCAGAGAAGTCAGCAGGGAGGAGAGGGAGCTCTACTACAAGGGTGAGTGGAAGGCCAAGAGAATTCCGGAGTTCATACTCGATAGCCTCGAAAAGCGCGAGTTCGGCTTCGACCACACCGGGGAGGGACCGAGCGACAGGAAGAACGTATTCACCGACGTTAGAGATTTGGAGGACTACGTTAAGGCTACCTCACCCTACGCAATCT
Source organism: Thermococcus sp. (assembly GCF_027066465.1). Lineage (GTDB taxonomy): Archaea > Methanobacteriota_B > Thermococci > Thermococcales > Thermococcaceae > Thermococcus. The sequence goes on along the minus strand of NZ_JAMONU010000016.1, from coordinate 5,974 downwards.
ACACATCGGTTGCGCTCTACCGCGAACCTGCCCGGATGGAGGGGTGGCTTGGAGCGGAGCTCGTCTTCGACATAGACGCCAAGGACCTGCCCCTAAGGAGGTGTATGGACAGGCACCCGAGCGGGCAGGTGTGCCCAATCTGCCTGGAGGACGCGAAGGAGCTCGCAAGGGACACGCTGGTGGTTCTTAAGGAGGACTTCGGCTTCGAGAACGTCCACGTGGTTTATTCGGGCAGGGGCTATCACATAAGGGTTCTCGACGAGTGGGCGTTGAGGCTCGACGCCAAGGCCAGGGAGAAAATTTTAGCCTACATCAGCGCCTCGGAGGAGGTAACCTACGAGGACGTCATGAGCAGGAGGATTATGCTGTCGAGCGGCTACTTCAGGGTGTTTAGGCTTCGCTTCGGCTACTTCATAAAGAGGGCAAACGAAAACCACCTGATAAGCGCGGGGATAAAGAAGGGCCTCGCCAGAAAACTCCTGAGCGAAGAGAGCCGGGATAAAATCGTCAGGAGCTTCGTTGAGAAAGGACTTCTGGCGGCCTTTCCAAGCGGAGTCGGCTACAAGACCTTGATAAGGCTCTTCTCGATATCGAGCACCTTCTCCAAGGCATACTTCGACGGGCGCGTTACGGTCGATGTAAAGAGAATCCTCCGCCTGCCGTCGAGCCTGCACTCGAAGGTCGGGCTGATAACGACCTACATCGGCCCCGACGAGAGAAAACTCGAGCGCTTTAACCCCTTCAGGGACGCCGTTCCGGAGTTCAGGAAGGAGGAAGTGAAGGAAGCCTACGAGGAGTGGGAGAACTCAATATGAACAGAGGAAAAGCCCAGATAGCGATTGCAATGCTTATATGGGGGAGCGTCGGAATATTCGGCAGACTCTCGGGGCTTTCCGGCCTGGGCGTCGCCTTCGCGAGGGTTTCGCTCGGGACGCTCGTCCTCCTTCCAATCCTCAACTTTAAGGGAAAGCTCAGAAACGCTATGGGGGAGCTGAGAAAGAGGCCTTACCACATGCTCGCGCTCGGGACTGCCTTGGCTTTGAACTGGGTCTTCCTCTTCACGGCCTTCAACTACACAACCATAGCGAACGCGGTTCTCGTTTACTACACCGCCCCGGTCCTGGCGACGCTGATTTCGTGGCGCTTCCTCGATGAAAGGCTCGACACCGGAAAGGTTCTGAGCCTTGCCGTAGCCTTCACGGGCCTGCTCATCATAGCTTCATCCCAGAGAATCAGCCTCTCCGACAGGGACTTCATCGGAATCGTGTTCGCGTTTCTGGGGGCGCTCTTCTACGCCCTGATTCCAAACCTCGGCAGGTTCCTGAGGGGCGTTGACGGAGAAAGCCTGACCTTCCTCCAGCTGGCGGTAGCTTCCGTCGTTTTAATTCCCTTCGCGGCCCTTGAAAACGTTGGAAGCCCTGTCTGGTGGGCAATAGCGGTTCTCGTCCTGCTTCACACGGTTCTCGCTTTATACCTCTACATGGACGGGCTGAAGAAGGTGGAGGTTAAAGATGCCGCCCTTCTGAGCTACCTTGACCCGCTGAGCGCGATAGTCTACGCGTTCTTCGTCTTTGGAGAGGTGCCGGGGGTTAGAACCGTGATAGGCGGCGCCCTCATTCTGCTCGCTTCAGCCATTGATTTGGCGAGGGGGTCGTAGCCCGCCTTCTGTATCAAGGGGGCATTCGACTGAGCGGCCTACCACGGGGCTCGCACCGGGAACTCATCGCCCCAGCGTCGGCCTTGCACCCCGCGGGACGGCCGTTTCACCGCATCCCCCGGGATTGTCTGCGGGTTAGCTCGGTGCCCGTCGCCGGGCCCTTCGCGCGCGTCATCCACATCCCCCGGGGGCCGTGCCGTTTCTGCGCCGTTGCCCGGCCTCTCGGCCGGTGCCTTGCGGCACCGCGGCCCCGGTGCGGTGGGCGGAACTTCCTCGGGAGCGCCCCGAGAGCCCCCGACCCCCTCGCCGTAAGGAAGTAGAAAAGGGAGAATAAAAAGGTTTGGTCACTTCTTTTTGGGGAGGGAGTCCCTTTCACGGAACTTTGGCGGCTTCGGCCTCTTGAACCTCCCGAGCGGTGAGCGGCGCTTGGGCATTTTCCTGCGCCTCTTTCTCGAGCTGAGGCTGTTGTAGTAGTACCAGACCCCCACGACCACCGCGATAATAACCCCGATTCCAGTTCCAACCCACAGGGCCGCCGAGCCGCCCGAAGGAGTCTCAGTGGTGGAGGAGGACGATGTGCTGGACGGAGCCTGAGTTGTAGTGGTTGTCGTGGTTCTGGAGGGCGTTGCTGGGGGTGCTATGTAGAGCCGTCCCTTAACGGAGCTTGAGTGCCCGAGGGCCTTAAGTGTGAAGACGTAGCTCACGTTTTGACCGAGAGGAACCGTGAAAGAGAAATTGAACGTGACGTTTCCATGGGGAAGAACCTTCAGCAGGCTGTCCTGGTACAGAACTTTTCCCCCGCTCTCTATTGTATACGACAGAACTCCCTGAGTTTCCGACCACGGATTGGACACAGCGACCCTGAAAACAACCGTATCGTTTGAGACGCTCTTCTCCAACGAGACTATCCTCGGGGGAGAGACGACACTGTAACCGAGCGACTTCGAACCTACGAGCCTCGTTCCTATGAACAGCTTAAAAGATGCCGTGAGGTTTCCAGAGACGTTCGTTGGCAGACGAATTCCCATGACCTCGGTTCCCGGCGAGAGCTTCACTTCCCTGTACTCCGACGTAATTTTTTCTTTTCCCTTGAAGACCTCGGTTAAGAGCTTAACCGTGACGTTGCGCTCGGAAAGAATCGTGAGGTACGCCTCGTCAGAACTTCCGAGGAGAACCCTATCACTCTGGAGGGAAACGCCGACCAGCTTAACACCAGCTAAAACCGTAAACTCCTTCTCGAAAACGTAGCTCTGGTTTCCGTAGGAGAGCGTGTAAACGAGCAGATAGGAACCAGTGGGATAGTTAATACCAACGGGAACCGCGAACTTGATTAGAGTATCCCCGGGAGGAATCGTCACGATGTTCTCCTTTGTGTAATAGGTGGTTTCTGCGTGGAGCAGCTTAACGGATGCCTTGACGCTGACCGTCCTGTGTCCGATGTTGAGGACGTGTGAGTACACGATGACGCTCTCCCCAATGAAGACATAGGAGTACTCCCCCCTTCCGGGAACGTAGGTCTGGGCGCCGAGAAACTTCAGGGGAGAGCTTAGGACCCTAACGGGAACGACAGCGTTGAGGATTAGAACCTGTCCGGTAGTTGAGGTCGTTGCTATGAACCTCAGGTGGAGGGTGTAGTTGCCGGGGGGAACATCAGGAGAACACGAGAGGTTGTACGAAACGGTATTAGAACTCCCGCTGCTCCAGTGAGAAAACACGGTTGGAAACATCGTGAAGTTGAAACCGCCGACCGTTGAGCCGTTCTCGCTTTCAACCCAGTACCTCTGAAAGCTGACGACGGAGTACGAGACCCCTGCGTTGTTCGTGAGGACGAGCGTTCCCGAAGAGTAATCTCCCCTAACGACGGTTATAAAGGCGCTCGTTGAAAGGGTTCCAAACTCGGCAGACGCCAGCGGTAAGAGCGACAGCAGGAAGAGAGCGACGATAACAACACCAATCCTCCTCATTAACACCCACCGGCTAAGATAGGGTGCCTTTGAATATAAAGGCTATGCCTTCAGCAACAGCAGAACGCCCACAAGGAAGAGCAGAAGGGAGGATAAAAGGAAGAGACGGTAGTAGGCGAGCTTTGAAAAATGAGGGTAAACGGTCAGGCCAACTATGAGGAGCATCAGCCCGTAAACGAGCGCAAAGATTCCCAGGGCCAGATTGACCTTAACCCCAACGAGGAGGAGTATCCCAAAGACCATCCCGGCAAACACTGTGACGTGGGGAACTGTGAACAGCAGGTAATCCCTAAAAACCCTTCGCTCCATTTCCATCACTCCGTCATGAACGCATACGTGGTCGTCGTTGGGAGCTCCCGTCTAACCCTCGTGAGCAGATACCTCGGGTAAAGCCTCTCCTCCGGCTCTTCAAGGGGGTCATAAAAGCCGAGGATTTTGTCCATTACCTTGACCTCCACCCGGCCCCTAACCCGGAAGTATCCCCGGATTTCGCTGACTATCTCAAGAACAAGGGGCAGGCGGAGTTTTCTCTCATCGCCGGGGTCAAGGAGCGAGGATATCTTCTCCAGCTCACTCCTTCTGAAGCTGTGCCAGCTCCCGTCCCTGAGCCTAATACCGGGTTCCGGGCTTTCGAGAAGCTCCTCTAGGGTAAGCCTTCTCGCGGGCAGATGAGAGTTTATCCTGTAAATCTCCCTCGTCAGAATGTCCTCGGCCTTCATCGAGACTACAGTCGGGGGAAGCAAAGATAAAAGTTCTTTGATAAAAACTTGTCTAATTTAGCTAAGCTATTGCGTTGAATAACCATATCTTTGTCAAATAATCAGGAGCCGAAAGCCGCGTTTGTCGTCCCGGCAAAAGTTCAATAGAAATCCTTATTAAGGAGTAATTGTTCATTGAATCCAGCTAAAAGTTGAACAAATAGATAATTTGGAGGTGAAAAAATGAACACAATACGGACCGTCGGGGAGTTCGATGGAAGGCGTGAAATAAGGTTCCTTCAGCTCGTGTTCGTTGATATAAACGGTGTTCCCAAGGGAATGGAGATTCCAATGGGAAGGTACGAAGAAGCCATAGAGGACGGTATAAGCTTCGACGGTTCATCAATCCCTGGATTTCAGGGAATAGAGGACAGCGACCTTATATTCAAGGCAGACCCCAGCACCTACGCCGAGGTTCCGTGGGAGGGCATAGCAAGGGTCTACGGCTACATATACAAGGACGACAAGCCCTACGATGCGGACCCGAGGGGCGTTCTCAAAAGGGCACTTGAGGTTCTTGAAAAAGAGGGCTTTAAAGCCTATATAGGGCCGGAGCCGGAGTTCTACCTCTTCAGGAAGAACGGTAGCTGGGAGCTGAACATCCCGGACAGCGGCGGCTACTTCGATTTGGTTACACTGGACAAGGCCAGGGACGTCAGGAGGGAGATTGCCCTTTACATGCCCGCCTTCGGCCTCGTTCCTGAAGTGCTCCACCACGAGGTCGGAAAGGCCCAGCACGAGATTGACTTCCGCTACGACGAGGCCCTTAGAACGGCGGACAACATAGTGAGCTTTAAATACATCGTAAAGGCCGTCGCGGAGCTGAGGGGCCTCTACGCGACCTTCATGCCAAAGCCAATCTACGGGTTCCCGGGCAACGGAATGCACCTCCACATAAGCCTGTGGAGGGACGGGGAGAACGCCTTCGTTGGTGAGGACGGACTCAGCGAAACGGCCCTTCACTTCATAGGGGGAATCCTCAAGCACGCAAAGGCGCTGGCGGCGGTTACCAACCCGACAGTTAACAGCTACAAGCGCCTCGTTCCCGGTTACGAGGCTCCGGTCTACATCAGCTGGGGCTACCGCAACAGGAGTGCCCTCATACGCGTCCCGGCCTTCTGGGGCAAGGGGGCCAGAATAGAGTACCGCTGTCCCGACCCGAGTGCAAACCCGTATCTAGCTTTCTCCGCCATACTCATGGCCGGCCTCGACGGGATAAAGAAGAAGGCCGAGCCAGAAGCTTACGTTGAAACCAACGTCTACGAGATGAGCGACAAGGAAAGGGTCAAAGCCGGAATCGAGACCCTGCCCGGAAGCCTTGGGGAGGCTTTGGAGGAGCTGAAGAAGGACAAGGTTGTCAAGGATGCACTCGGAGGGGCCTACAGGAACTTCGTTGAGTACAAGGAAGACGAATGGGAGGAATACGTGGAGTACCTCTCAATGAAAGAGCTTCCGGTGGAGACCAAGAGGGTAACCGAGTGGGAGCTTGAAAGGTACTTCTACGTTTGATTTTCTCTCATATGGACGAGGATTGAACCCCCGATTATGAGCGCGCCGCCGAGAAGCTGGAGGGGAGTCAGGGTCTCGCCGAAGAG
>NZ_JAMONU010000015.1 GCF_027066465.1 Thermococcus sp. | reverse complement strand
GCGAAGTTCCTCAACGTGAATGAGCTGGAGTTCAGCGAGACGAACCTCAGAAACCTCCTCGACAGGGGTTACAGGCCGGTAAGCGACGAGAGTTCAGCCATCAAGGGTTCGCTTGAACTCGGGCTTAAACTCCTCGAGTGGGGCGAAGAAAATACCTCGCTGAGCTATCACCTCTGCACCGCGAAGCTCAAGGATGCCGTCCAACTAAGGAACAGGTTAAGGAGAATGGCGAGGAACGTTGCAAAGCCATACATGGAAATCACAGAGGACGGAACGCTCCGCTTTGGGATTGCCGAATACGACGACCTGGACGAGCTTTACGAGTTCCTCGTCAGCGAAGCCGAAGTTCCGGAGGAGTGGCTCCACGTGAACAGGGAAAAGGGCAGAATTGAGATGCCCGAGGAGGTGGCTTTAGAGCTGGCCGAGGCCATCGAAGGCGACGTGAGGTTCTTCATCGTGGAGGAGTACCCGACCTTCGACCGGATTGAGGTTGAGAGGATTCCGTTGCCTTGAATTTTCTGGTTTGCTCTCTGGATTGTTGCTTATGGGGACGTAAGTAACTTACGAGAGCGTAAGTTGTAAGAGTTTTTGGATTAGCTGAGGACTTCTGCATACTCTTTTGATGGAAAGTTTATATACAGTTGCCTCTTACTTAATCCGATTAGTCATATGATGATCATGAACTAGAGGAAACGACGTTTGGTATCCTCTTGGTCTTTCAGGCTATAGTCATGAGCACCCACAACGACGTTGGGGTGGTGACTAAATGAAAAGGAATCTCTTACACTCTTTCCTTTTCCTCGCCATTGGAGTTGGGATGCTTAACATTCTCGTGCCCCTGAGGGAGATGAGTTATCTGACATTGATAATTCTAATCTCGCTTCTCTTCCTCCGTGCTGTACTTTCCAAACGGTTTGAAAACCGGACCATAACCTTTCTGTGGAATTTCGCAGTAATATTCTTGGTAGGCTCTTTAATCTATCCGTACAATGAGGATCTTGCGTACTCTTACTTTGCCGGTGCAGGTGTGGTTGCAACGTTCTACGCTTTTACCGACAAGCTGTTCTACTATGCCCCCCAGATAGCTTACTTCTGGATAGGCCTTGCGGTGGGATTCGTTTTGTCGCTTACAGTCTTTAGAAGCGAGGTTCGGAGCAATACAGGAGTATTTCTCCTCCTTACGCTGGGATTTGGTCTTGCAACACTCCTCATCGGAAAACTCGTTAACTACAGACCCTTTTCTAAAAGATTTTGGGAAACTGAATAGGGTTCTAATTCAGTCGGGGGTTCCAAGAGAAATAAAAAGGGTGTTGAGGCTCGAAATTAATCCTTCACCTTCTCAATCCCTATCTTCGCCTGAACCTCGGGCCACTCGACGACGTAGCCCTTGGCCTCGCCGAAGACCACCTCTGTCGCCCTAGTTTCCTTCTTTATGTAGTCGAGGTTCTCCTCGAGCAGTTCGCGGTTCTCGTCGGTGGTCTCTATGGTAACGACGATTCTGTCGTTCACGTCGAGGTCAAGGCGCTTGCGCATCTCCTGTATCCTCCTGACGAACTCCCTGGCGAGGCCCTCTGCCAAAAGCTCCCTCGTGAGGGTCTTGTCCACGAAGACCCTTCCGCCCTCGAACTCCTCGCTAACGAAGAAGTCCGGCAGTTTCTCCTCGATTGTCAAGTGTTCCCTCGTGAGGTGGAAGGTCTTTCCTTCGAGTTCAACGTCCATCTCGCCCTTCTCGTAGAGCTCTCTTCCGTGCTCGTTTATCCAGGCTATCACGAGTTTGGCGTCGCCCTTGAACTCCGGACCAACTTTCGCGAAGTTGGGCTTGATGACGAGCTCGCGCTCGACCTTTCCGACGACCACTTCTTTGGCGTTGAGCTGGTCGCGCAGGATTCTGTTGAGTCTCTCAACGGCCTTCTTTACCGTCTCATCCTCGGTCTCGACGATTATTCTCCTGACCGGGTAGCGGAGCTTTATCTTGGCCCTCTGCCTCGCTGAGGAGCCAGCCTCGACTATCTTCCTAACAGCCTCCATCTCGCGCTCAAGCTCCTCGTCTATAGCGTTTTCGTCTGGCTTCGGCCAGTCGAGCATGTGGACGCTCTCCACGCCGAGGAACGGCCTGAGCATGTTCTGGTATATCTCCTCGGCTATGTAGGGCGTGAACGGGGCCATCAACCTGAGGAGGACGTCGAAGACCTTCCAGACGGTGTAGTAGGCCGCTAACTTGTCCGGGTCGTTGCTTTCAACCCACATGCGCTTCCTGATTAGGCGAACGTACCACCTGCTCAGGTCCTCGACGACGAAGTCGTATATAGCTCTCGTCGCTTTCGTCAGCCTGAAGGTCTCTATTCCCTCCTCGACGTCCCTAATCAGTCTGTTCACCCTGCTGAGTATCCACTTATCTTCCTCGCGGAACGGAAGCTCCTCGGGCTTGAGCTTGGTCGGGTCGAAGTTGTCGAGGCTCATGTAGGTCGCGCTGAGCACGTAGACGTTCCAGAGTATGTTGAGCATCCTCTTGACCTGAGCCAGTCCCTTCCAGCTGAAGCGCAGGTTCTCCCAAGGGTTGGTTGCCCAGAGCATGTAGAACCTGAAGGGGTCTCTGCCTTCTCTCTGGACGACCTCCTCGGGCCTTATGATGTTGCCGAGGCTCTTGCTCATCTTGTCGCCCTTCTCATCCAAAACGTAGCCGTGCATGGCAACTGCTCTGTACGGCACGGTGTCGAAGGCTATCACCGAAGCGGCCTGCTGGGAGTAGAACCACTTGGTGACCTGGTCTTCGCCTTCAACTATGAAGTCGGCCGGCCAGAGCTTCTCGAAGAGCTCCTTGTTGCGCGGGTAGTCGAGCGACGCCCAGCTCGCTATTCCGCTGTCGAACCAGACGTCAACGACGTCCTTTACTCTTCTCATCTCCTTGCCGTTGACCTTTATGATGAATGCATCGACGTAGGGCCTGTGTAAATCCTCCGGGCCGAGCTTCTCCTCTATAACTTTCAGCTTCTCCTCGTAGTCCTCCGGAAGCTCTATCCTCTCGCCGTTGACATCTATCGCAACGGCGAGCTTGACAAGCTCCTCAAAGCTTCCAACGACGTATATCTCGCCGTCCTCGCTCTGCCATATCGGAAGCGGTATTCCCCAGTAGCGCTGTCTGCTTATGACCCAGTCGCCAGAATTGAGAACGCCGTTGTCGTATCTGACCTTCACCCAGTCCGGATACCAGGTTACCTTCTCGTCGTTCTCCTTGATTATCTTGTCCTTGACTTTACTCACCTTGAGGAACCACTGGTCTGTTGCCCTGAAAATCAGCGGGGTCTTACAGCGCCAGCAGTGCGGGTACTTGTGCTCTATTGTTCCGGCCTTCACGAGGTAGCCCTTCTCCTTGAGGTGCTCGATTATCTCCGGGTCGGCGTCCTTCACATAGACGCCCTTCCATTTTCCTTCGGTGTAGCGGCCCTGGTCGTCTACCGGGCTGTAGACGGGCAGGCCATACCTCTGTCCGACCTCGAAGTCCTCCTCACCGTGGCCCGGCGCGGTGTGAACCAGTCCTGTACCGTCCTCAAGCGTGACGTGCTCGCCGAGGATTACGCGGTGGGCCCACCTGTACCTCTCGCGGAACTCCTTTTGCCTCGGATACTCGTCCATGAGGACGTGAACGTATCTCACTCCCTCAAGCTCCCCGCCCTTGAACTCCTCGACCACCTCCCCCTTGACCCCGACCTCATTCAGAACGCGCTCGACGAGGGCCTTCGCGATTATCCAGTACTCCTCTCCGTTCTCGGTCTCGACCCTGACCCTCGCGTAGTCGTACTCGGGGTGAACGGTAACCGCTAAGTTGGCCGGGAGCGTCCAGGGTGTGGTAGTCCAGATGAGGAGGTACTCGTTCTCCCTGCCCTCGACCGGGAACTTGACATAGATGCTCGGGTCCTTCCTGACCTTGTACTCACCGCGAACCTCGTGCTCGGCAAGAGCGGTTTCACAGCGGGGGCACCAGTGCAAAACCCTCTTGTCCTTCTCCAAAAGCCCCTTCTCCCAGGCTTTCTTCAGGGTGAACCAGCCCGATTCGATGTACTCGTTCTTTATCGTCATGTATGGACTGTCCCAGTCCATCCAGATTCCGAGCATCTTGAAC
>NZ_JAMONU010000014.1 GCF_027066465.1 Thermococcus sp. | reverse complement strand
AAAGCTTTCGGAAGCGCCATGAGTTCACTGCCCCCACCAGCATTCATTACAACACTAAACCCAAAAGCTTTGTTTCGAAGGTCATTTAAACCCCGGGGAAAAAGCCAGAACCATGAGGCTAATCCTAACCACTTCACGGGGAATAGAGGACTTCGCGAGGGCCGAGGTGGAGAGGCTCCTCTCCGACCTCGGAGTTCCGTTTCGGGTGGAGGAGAAGCCCCTCGGCGTCGAGGGGAGGGTCCTGGCCGAGGTTGATAAAGCGTTTTACACCGACGAGAAGGGACGGAAGAGGGAGCTGAGCGTTTCGACTTACCTGAACGAACGTTCGAGGCTTCTCCACAGGGTTATAGTCGAGATAGCGAGCGAGCGCTTCGAGGGGATAACCGATGAGGAGCCGGAGAGGGCTTTGAAGAGAATTGAAAAATTTGTAGCTTCGCTTCCGGTGGAAAGGTATGTTAAGGTCAGCGAGAGCTTCGCGGTAAGGAGTTTCCGCAGGGGCGAGCACAAGATTACGAGCGTTGATATCGCAAAAACCGTTGGAAAGGCGATATTCGAGCGTTTGGAGCGCTTCGGAACGCCAAAGGTGAACCTCGACCACCCGTCGGTAATCTTCAGGGCCGAGCTGATTGATGAGGCCTTCTTCCTCGGGATTGACACGACCGGCGACAGCTCGCTCCACAAGAGGCCCTGGCGCGTTTACGACCACCCGGCCCATTTAAAGGCCAGCATAGCGAACGCGCTGATTGAGCTGGCCGAACCGGACGGCGGGCCATTCATAGACCCCTTCTGCGGGTCCGGAACGATTCCGATAGAGCTCGCCCTAAGGGGTTACGAGGGACGGATAATCGGCCTCGAGAAGTTCAGGAAGCATCTGCGCGGGGCGGAAATGAACGCCCTCTCCGCCGGAGTGCTGGATAGAATAGAGTTCGTTCTCGGCGATGCGACGAGGCTGAGCGAGCACGTCGAGAGCGTGGACTTCGCGGTCAGCAACCTTCCCTACGGGCTAAAGATAGGGAGGAAGAGCGCCATTCCGAAGCTCTACATGGACTTTTTCGGAGAGCTTGCAAAGGTTCTGGAGAAGAGGGGGGTCTTCATAACGACGGAGAAGGGGGCGATAGAGAGGGCAATAGAGGAGAACGGCTTCCAAATCAAGCACCACCGCCTCATAGGGCACGGCGGGCTGATGGTGCACACTTACGTGGTTGAGTAAAGTTTAAAATGGTGGAAAGTTCAGGTCTTGGGGATGTCACAATGTGTGCGATAATAATTGGAACTACATCATCAGATGGAAACAATCCCTGCCGTGATTACCTTATGCTGGCTGTACCCCCGTCAAAATTGGTAGTCTCACGTGATGAGCTTGAGCGGATAATAACCAACTGCAAACCCCCGACAGGGTTTGTATGGAGTTGGACTATCGTTGGGGCACCTCAAGGACGCCTTAAGGTCTACATCAAAAAAGATACTCCGCCGAAGTACAAGGATACCGACTTAGAAAGGAAATTTGAGAGTATACTGAAGGAATTGGGACTCAGAGAGGGAATCGATTACGTAAAACAGTACCCGATATACGGGAAGTACATTGATTTTGCATTGCCCTCCCTCAAAATCGGGTTTGAACCCGGGGCAACCTACTGGCACACTCCTCAATGGGTCAGAGGAGAACCGCTTAGTCCAATAGGAAATCACCCAGCCGAAGTTTATTACCCACCTACAGAAAAAGACCTTCAGAAACATAGAATTCTAACGAAAAACGGTTGGAAGATATACTGGCTAAACGAAACCTTCGTGAAGCATAGGAAGCATAGAGAAAAAGTAAAACAGATTGTAAGTCAGATACTGTCCAAAACAGCAGGCTATACAGATTTAACCTAACAAAGAATCGCGTCCTCGCTCAGGACGTCGAACTCGACCATTCCGATGCCCTCAATCCACGCTTCAATTTTATCCCCGTGCCTCAGCGGACCGACTCCTGCGGGAGTTCCAGTTGCTATTATATCCCCGGGCTCGAGCGTCATGACTGAGCTTATGTACTCTATCAGCTCGGGAACCTTAAAGACCATCTCGCCCGTTCTTCCGAGCTGTCTGAGTTCGCCGTTCACCTTCAGGCCGATTTCGAGGTCGTCTATCTTCAGCTCGCGCTTATCCACGACCCTCGGGCCGACGGGAGCGAAGGTGTCGAAGCCCTTCGCAATCGTCCAGGGAAGGCCCTTCTCCCTCGCCTCGGCCTGAAGGTCCCTCGCCGTAATGTCGAGCAGTATCGTGTAGCCGAGGACGTAATCCATAGCTTTCTCAGCGGGAACTCTCCTCGCGCGCTTCCCGATTATAACTGCCAGCTCGACCTCGTGGTCAACGCGCTTGCTCATCCTGGGCAGGATTATCGGCTCGCCGGGCCCGATGAGCGCACTCGGAGGCTTGAGGAAGAAGATCGGTTTTTTTTGGAACGTCGCTCTCCATTTCCCTCGCGTGCTCGGCGTAGTTCTTGGCGAGGGCTATTATTTTGCTCGGGCGTAGCTCATAGAAGCCGTCCATGTAAGGCAACCGAACCATGCCATCACCGTTCTGAGTTCCCGGGAGGCGAATTAAACCTTGCCATACGAGGGACAAAAGTAATAAAGGGAACCGCTAAGGATTGAGCGGTGGTTAGGTTGCGAAAGGTCCTCGTGAAGGAGAGCGGAACCCTTGCCGTCTTCGCGGTTGTGGCGTTCGCGGTCTTTTTCATCTGGATTTCCATAGGAATACTGAGCTTCGCGCCGACGTGGTTTGCCCTCCTCTTTCTGGCCATGCCGGTTCTGTTCATACTCCTCGCCCTCGCGAAGGGAACGAGCGTCTTCACAGGCAATAAAAAGACCTCGATGCTCTTCGAGGGCTCCTCTGTGACGGAGAGCGGGGTTACGTTTCCGGAGGAGCTTGAATACGAGACCGGCAGGATAGCCCTCGACGGCTACTGGAGGAACACCGGGCGGAGCAGGAGCTACCACGTCAGGAGAAACTTTGAGGCCCGTGAGAGGAAAACCGGGGCGTTCGTGGAGTTCTTAAATGGACCTTTCAGGGTTGAGGTGCTCCGCGACGGGACTGGCAGAGTAGAGGCACCAGCGGTGAGAATCCTCAGCGGGCCTTACAAGGACGTCCTCCTGATTTTCCTCACGGACGATGGAGAGGTTACCGGCTCGGGAAGCCTTACCCTGAGTAAGGGGAGCGACATCGCGATGGTGGCGTTCCGGGGAGAGGGAAAGGAGCTGAGGGGGAGCGTGCAGGCCGAGCTGTCGAAGGCGAGGAAGGTGAGAATCGAGGTTGGTTCGGAGAAGGTGTGGAAAAGGATAGCCGAAGGGCAGAGCTTTGACTTCTCGTTTTCGCCTCTCCCGGAGGAGAAGACGGTCGTCTTCACTAACTACAAGACCGTAAGTCCCATGTCGCTCGTCAAGGCCCTGTGGAAGGACTCCACCGTGCTCGGTCACGGCACCTTTACGCTCAAGGCCGTTCTTGACGTTCCGCTCGCAAAGGACGTCGTTGAGAAGGTTCCCTTCAGGGTAGAAAAGGAGAGGGAGTCAGTCGATGAAAATTGATACTCCATCAATCGTCGTCTGGAGCTTGGGGTTCAGGACGAAGTCGCCGGGGTCTACGACAACCTTAGCCGGCCTCTCCTTCAGTGAGAAGCTCACCTCACCGAGTCCCTTCCGCACCCACACTGTTTTCTTCCCGATGAGGGTTCCGTTGGAGTCGTAGACGGCAACTCTAATGGGCATCGTGAAGCCCGACGAATCAACGAGTTTAAAGCTCAAGCGATAGGTGGAGCCGTTCTCGAGCTTCAAATCCTGAACGTTGTAGTTGGGAACGAGGTTCGTCTTGAACCACTCATCGAAGAACCACTCAAGCCTCTGTCCGCTGGCGTTCTCGAAGATTCTCTCCAGCGTCTCGGCGCTCATGTTGTGAACCCCCTTGTAGTCCCTGAATATCACCCGGTATGCCTTGAGTATGCTCTCGTTTCCAATGATAGTTGAGAGGGAGCGGAGCACGAAGAAGCCCCTGCCGAAAACCTCGACCCCGAATTCGTTCTTCGACAGTATCTGGGCCAGCGTCACGTTGGATGTGTACATAAGGCCATAAGAGTCCATGGACTTAAC
>NZ_JAMONU010000013.1 GCF_027066465.1 Thermococcus sp. | reverse complement strand
TCGTACGCGAGGGGCGAAGCTAAAGAAGACAGCGATGTTGACGTGATTGTCATTGTCAAGAGACGGCTAACGCTCGAAGAGCACGACCGACTCAGTGAAATCACAGAGGAATACGTTCTGGAGAAAGGGTTAGTTATCTCGCTCATCGTTTACCCGGTTAATCCGAGAATGGAGCACGACCCGCTGATTCAGAACGTTTACACGGAAGGTGTCAAGGTATGAGTGGGTACAGGGAAATACTGGAAAAAGCAGAGAGGAGCCTTGAAGCCTCAAAGACGTTGCTGGAGAAGGGGTTTTATGCCTTCGCACTCTCAAGGGCGTACTACACAATGTTCTACTGCGCAGAGGCCATTTTGCTGACGAAGGGAATAAGGGTTTCGAAGCATTCCGCAGTCATAGCACTCCTCGGCAGGGAGTTCGTCAAGACTGGAGAAGTCCCACACAGGTTTTTCACACACCTTCGAACCGCGTTTAATCTCAGGCAGACCGCGGATTACTCCTTCGTGGTTGATATAACTGAGGAAGAGGCGCGCGAAAACATACGGCGCGCCGAAGAGTTCCTCGAATTTACGAGGCGCTATCTAATTTCGAAAGGCTTTCTGGAGGGTTGAAGATGGGTGAAAAGATAAAGCTCGAACACGGTGCGGGCGGAGAAATAATGGAGGAGCTCCTGAGGGACGTCATACTGAAGACCCTGACCCTCAAGAGCGCCGGGGGAATAGGACTCGACCAGCTCGACGACGGGGCGACGATACCGTTCGGGGACAAGCACATAGTCTTTACGATAGACGGCCACACCGTCAAGCCACTCTTCTTCCCCGGCGGCGACATAGGCAGGCTCGCGGTTAGCGGAACGGTCAACGATTTGGCTGTGATGGGCGCGAAGCCTTTAGCCTTAGCAAACTCGATGATTATCGGGGAAGGCCTTGACATGGATGTCCTTGAGAGGGTTCTCCGCTCGATGGACGAAACCTGCAGGGAAGTCCCAGTTCCAATCGTTACCGGCGACACAAAGGTCGTTGAAGAGCCCATAGAGATGTTCGTGATTACCGCGGGAGTTGGAATCGCGGAAAAGCCGGTAAGCGACGCCGGGGCGAAGGTTGGGGACATAGTCCTCGTCAGCGGAACGATAGGAGACCACGGAATAGCGCTGATGAGCCACAGGGAGGGTATAGCCTTCGAAACCGAGCTCAAGAGCGATGTAGCTCCTATATGGGAGGTCGTTGAAGCGGTTGCAAAAGCCATCGGCTGGGAAAATATACACGCGATGAAGGACCCCACGAGGGCCGGGCTGAGCAACGCCCTCAACGAGATAGCGAGGAAGAGCAACGTCGGAATCCTCGTCAGGGAGGAAGATATACCCGTGAAGCCCGAGGTAAGGGCCGCGAGCGAGATGTTGGGAATCAGTCCCTACGACGTGGCGAACGAGGGGAAAGTTGTCATGGTCGTTGCCAGGGAGTACGCGGAGGAGGCCCTTGAGGCGATGAGGAAGACGAAGAGAGGGAAGGACGCGGCGATAATCGGCGAGGTAATAGAAGAATACAGAGGGAAGGTCCTCCTCGAAACCGGAATCGGCGGAAAGCGCTTCATGGAGCCCCCTGCTGGAGACCCCGTGCCAAGGATATGCTAACGCATCTCGAAGCCTTCCAAAGCTTTTTTCACTTCTTCCACGCTCGCCTCGTCCTCCAGCGTCGATAGGTCGCCGAGGCCCTTTCCGCTGGCGAGGGCCTTTAGGACGCGACGCATTATCTTTCCGCTCCTCGTCTTCGGCAGTTTGTTTACGAAGAACACCTCTGCCGGAGCCGCTATCGGTCCGAGGGTTTCCCTGACGTAGTCTATCAGCTCTTTCTTCAGGCTCTCCCTTGGAACGCAGTTCTCCTTGAGGATTACGAAGGCAACTGGCACTTCGCCCTTAATCTCGTCGGGCCTTCCTATCACAGCGGCCTCGGCAACTGCCGGGTGGAGGACCAAAGCATGCTCTATCTCGGCCGTCCCAATCCTGTGGCCCGAAACGTTCAGCACCTCGTCGGCCCTGCCGAATATCCAGAAGTAGCCCTCGTCGTCCTTCATAGCGTAGTCAGCGGGGTAGTAAATCCAGATTCCCTCATCGGGCCTGCTGAACCTCTGCCAGTAGGTCTTGATGTAGCGCTCGTCGTCGCCCCAGATTCCGAGGAGCATTCCCGGCCAGGGCTTCTTTATCACGAGGTAGCCGCGCTCGTTCGGCTCCGCCGGGCTTCCATCGGCCCTGAGAACGTCAGCATCGACGCCGAGACCCGGAAAAGTAGCCGAGCCGGGCTTAAGCGGGGGCAACTGTATTCCGGCCGAGGGATAAATCATGTAACCACCGGTCTCGGTCTGCCACCATGTGTCAATTATCGGGCACCTCCCACCACCGACCACTTCGTAGTACCACTTCCAGGCCCTTGGGTTTATCGGCTCGCCCACCGAACCTAGAAGCCTTAAACTTGAGAGGTCGTGCTTCTTCACCCACTCGTCGCCGTAGCGCATGAGCATTCTGATTGCCGTTGGGGCGGTGTAGAATATCGTTACCCCGTGCTTCTCCACCAGCTCCCAGGGCCTGTCCGGCTTTGGATAGTTGAGCGCTCCTTCATACATCATCACAGTAAGGCCAAGCGTTAATGGCCCGTAGACGAGGTAGCTGTGGCCCGTTATCCAGCCAACATCCGCTGTATTCCAGAATAGGTCGCTCTCGGTTATTCCCCACGCCCACTCCATCGTTTTAGCCACGTAGACGAGGTAGCCTCCGGTGGAGTGGACGATTCCCTTGGGCCTTCCAGTTGTTCCGCTCGTGTAGAGGATGAAGAGCGGGTGGTTGCTCTCGACCGGAACGGGCTCAACGTAGCGCTCGGCTCCCTCAAGAAGCTTGCTCCACTCGTAGTCCCTGCCCTCGACCATGTTGACGCCGTTCTCTTCCCTCCTGAGGACGACGACGCTTTCGACGCTCGGTGTTTCGAGGAGGGCCTTGTCAACTATCTCTTTGAGGTTGAGCTTTTTCCCGCGCCTGTATAGGTAGTCGGCGGTGATGACGACCTTTGCCCTTGCGTCGTTAATTCTCGTTGCTAAGGCTTCAGCCGAGAAGCCGGAGAAGACAACGCTGTGAATCGCTCCAATCCTCGCACTGGCGAGCATTGCTATGACAACCTCCGGGACGAGGGGCATGTAGATGACGAGCCTGTCGCCCTTCCCGACGCCGAGGTTTTTCAGTGCTGAAGCAAAGCGGTTCACCTCGCGGTAGAGCTCGTAGTAGGTTAGCGTTCTAGTCTCCCCCTTCTCGCTCTCCCAGATTATCGCGGCGCGGTTTCTCTTTCCAGCCTTGACATGCCTGTCAAGGGCGTTGTAGCTCGCGTTGAGCTGACCCCCGACGAACCAGCGGAAGAAGGGCGCCCTTGAGTCATCGAGGACCTTCTCCCAGGTCTTGAACCAGTCGAGAACCTTCGCCTGTTCGGCCCAGAACTCTTCGATGTTCTCTATTGACTTCCGGTGCTCCTCCCTGAAGGCCTCCAGTGGCAGGTACCTTTCCTTGAGGAATCCTTCGCCTATCTGCATGCTACCACCTCGCTTCTCAGAAATGAGAATTAGGAAACCTTAAAATTCTTTCGTTGATTGTCAAAGTGATAAACGACGAAAGTCGAAAAAGAGTTAGGGGAAACTAATTAGCCGAACGACGAAAGTAAAATAACCGTTCGTCGAAACAAGGGCGTGAGAAGTCCCAATTGACAAAGAATCCCCGAAAGGTTCCGAAAAAATTCCACAGATGTTTACAGAAATATGTAAAAATACGAGAAGGCAACGTCAGACTGTCAAAGGTTTTTCGAATGTGTTCATCCGTTGATTATCCTCCACAGTTCTTCTATCTGCTCTATCGGTTCAACTTCCTTACCCTTCAGGCTGTCGAGTATGAAGTTCTGGTCGAAGGGAATCACAACGTCGGGCTTAACCGGCAGTTCCTCCACGACGCCAGGCAGGGCTTTGTTGAGAACGAGAACGTGCCTCAGGCCGAGGCTCTCGCTCAGCGCTTTTATTTTCTTTGACAGCTCTATGGACTCGGCGGAGGGCTCTGCGACGTCGATGACGACGTCAACGTACTTGTCAACGCCCCTGCCAAAGTGCTCT
>NZ_JAMONU010000012.1 GCF_027066465.1 Thermococcus sp. | reverse complement strand
GAGGACGTCCATATCAACGGTCAGGTAAATCTCGTCGCCGAGGTAGGCTTTGGCCTCCTCGATTATCTCGTCAATTGAATTCGTCTGAAAGTTCTTGTAGGCCCTCCACTTTCCCCTCACCCGCCTGCTCCTCAGCGTTGCGGGGTATATCTTCACCCTTCTCGTCCACAGCTGGGTTCTCTCCGTTGTTGGAATCATGAGAACGGGAGCCATCACAGCTGCCCTCTCGATTAACCTCCGCTCGAGGGCGTAGGCGAGCCAAGAACCGTGGTCAAGGTAATCGTGCATCAAATCCGTGTGTGCGTCAACGCTGATTAAACCCCTCGGCCTGAGCTTTTCCACAATCCCGTAGGTTGCGAGGTGTTCCCCAACTATGTAGGCCTTATCAAGGGGAACTCGCTCCGGGAGAAGCTCGACCCTGCTGGCCTCGACTATAACGTAGTCCTCAATCAGCTTGTTCCTTTTCAGGAGCTGAAGCGTGTAGAGGACGCCGTCGCGGTTCGGTTTCTCACCGAAGGGAATGAAGGTAACCATTATGCCCACCGAAAAGAGTTAGCCGGGTCTTTTTTAAACCTTCATGAAAATTTTTAGCATTTTCTTGTTAAATTTCAACGTCAAGCTTTAAAAAGTCGTCTCAAAACCCTAAACCGGAGAACGACTTTTTGGAGGTCTCACCATGATACTCCAGGTGGCCCTTGATTTGACCGATATTGAGCAGGCCCTGTCGATAGCGGAAAAAGCCGCCCGCGGCGGCGCCCACTGGCTTGAAGTGGGGACGCCTCTCATCAAAAAGGAGGGCATGCGGGCCGTTGAGCTTTTCAAGAGGCGCTTCCCGGACAGGAAGATTGTCGCCGACCTCAAAACGATGGATACCGGTGCCCTGGAAGTTGAGATGGCGGCAAGACACGGTGCGGACGTCGTTTCTATTCTCGGCGTTGCCGACGACAAGACAATCAAGGACGCCGTTGACGTCGCGAGGAGGTATGGAATCAGGGTCATGGTTGACCTCATCGGGGTTAAGGACAAGGTCAAGAGGGCAAAAGAGCTTGAGAAGATGGGCGTTCACTACATACTTGTGCACACCGGAATAGACGAGCAGGCCCAGGGCAAAACACCCCTTCAGGATTTGGCCGAGGTCGTCAAGGCCGTGAAGGTTCCGGTTGCGGTGGCAGGAGGCCTGAACCTCGAAACTATTCCAAAGGTTATTGAGCTTGGTGCCACGATAATCATCGTCGGCAGTGCCATAACCAAGGCCAAGGACCCGGAGGATGTCACTAGGAAGATAATAGACCTCTTCTGGGGGGAGTACATGCAGACGATAAGGAAGGCCATGAACGACATACTCGACCACGTTAAGCAGGTTGCGGACAGCCTCAGGCTTGAGCAGGTTCGCGGCTTCGTGGATGCGATGATTGGGGCCAACAAGATATTCATCTACGGGGCAGGAAGGAGCGGGCTCGTCGGAAAGGCCTTCGCTATGAGACTAATGCACCTCGGCTTCAACGTCTACGTCGTCGGCGAGACCATAACTCCTGCCTTCGAGCCGGGGGATTTGCTCATAGCAATCAGCGGTTCCGGCGAGACAACGAGCATAGTCGATGCGGCGAAGATAGCCAAGAAGGAGGGCGGAAAGGTCGTCGCTATAACGTCATACGCCAACTCTCCCCTCGGAAAGCTGGCCGATGTCGTCGTTGAGATTCCGGGAAGGGCGAAGACTGACATTCCGACCGACTACATAGCGCGTCAGATGCTCACCAAGTACAAGTGGGTCGCCCCGATGGGAACCCTCTTCGAGGATTCGACGATGGTGTTCCTCGACGGCGTCATAGCCCTTCTCATGGCAACCTTCCAGAAGACCGAAAAGGATATGAAGAAGAAGCACGCGACCCTTGAATGATAGCTATGCGCTCCTTTACCCATATTTTTGTCGGAATCGGGAACTCGGGAGCCAATATTGTCGACAGGATAAGTGCAGACGGGGTAGTTAAGGTCACCGTCAATCCCGCCCCCTACATTCTGAGACCGAGGAGGTACCTCCAGAGGCTTGAGTCTTTCTTCTCGAGAATCCCTGAGGACACCTTCCTGTGGCTGGTCTTTGAGGACAAACCCATCAACCGCGAGCTCGTGGACTTCATAATGGGGAGCGTCCCCGATGATACAATTCGGCTTGCCTACACGCTCACACCGAAGAGGGAGCTCGTCTACGAAAAGCCCCCCTGGGCGGAGGGCTTTGAGACGGTCTTTTACGACTCCCTCTGGGACTTCCTGAGGGAGGACGTTCCGCTCGGGATAGCCTTTGAGCGGGCCTCCGTTTCGATAGCTGAGCTGTTCTCAAGGCTCTACTACTACCTTGAGAATCAGATGCTGGTCAACATAGACTACGCCGACCTGTTCAACATGATTCGCGGGGGCAACGTCGGAATAATGCGTCTCCTGGATAGGGTCGACTTCAGCTGGCACTGGGGAATATGGGAGCGGGGCCTTATAGGAATCCTCGTCGGTGAGGACTTTCCCCTCAGCGGTGCCCACGCAATCCTCGCGAGGTTTCAGGAACTGCTCTCTGAAAAGGACGTAATATGGGGGATAATCACCGATGAAAAAGTGAGGGGTGTCGAGATACTCGCCCTTCTGACCCGGAGGTGGTGAGATGAGGGCGGTTCTCTTTGACATCGACGGCACTCTGCTAACCGAGATGCCCCTGATACAGCTTTTCCTGCCCCAGGTTTACAACGAACTGTCTAAGAAGCTCGGGATTCCAAAGGAAGAAGCCAGAGAGCGTTTTCTCGGTGAAATCATGAGAAGGAGGAACACCTACGACTGGCACGACTGGAACTTCTTTTTCGGACTCTTTGGACTCAATATAAAGTACGAAGACCTCCTTGTAAGGTATCCGCACAAGCTTCACGTTTATCCCGACGTCGTTCCTACCCTTCAATGGTTGAAGGACTCGGGTTACGCCCTCGGTGTCGTTACCAGCGGGCCTGAATACCAGAGGCTCAAGCTGAAGCTGACCGGACTGGAAGAGTACTTCGACGTTATCGTAACGAGGGATGACGTTAAGGCCATAAAGCCCGAGCCTCAGATTTTCCTTCACGCTCTTGAGAAGCTCGGCGTCGAACCCGGGGAGGCAGTTTACGTTGGGGATTCCCTCACCCAGGACGTCTACGGGGCCAAACATGTTGGCATGACCGCCGTTTGGATTAACCGCGACGGCTCTCACGGTTATCACTTGGCGGATTACGAGATTAGAACCCTTCACGAACTCAAAAAATTGCTGGGGGGATTTGTATGAAGGAGCTGTTCAGTGCAGAAGGCGTTTTTGTCGAATACCGGGAGAAGGCAGTCGAGATTAGACCCGGCGACAGGCTCGTCCACAGGGTGGAGGAGCCGACTGAGCTGTGGTGGAAGCTGAAAGAAGCCGTCAAGGGCAAGAGAGTCAGGATAATCGTTTACGAGGTGGAAGAATGATAGCCCACCTAATCAACACCGACGTAGGAAACAGGGGTATGCTGAGGGTCTACCTCGACTACAGAAAATCCAACTTTGACTTCCTCAAGAACTCCGCTGAGATTCTCCTCGACGCCGAGAGGGTGCTCCTCGTTACGGGGTTTCCAGTTCCTCCAGAAGGAATACCCGAGACAGACGGTCCCCCGGGGACACTGGCTCTCTACCGCGCCCTCGCAGAGGTTGGAAAAAACCCCGAAATCCTAACTCAGGAGTCCGTTAAAGCGGCAATGATGTCCATTGGAAAGGCCTTTCCGCTGAGGTTCTCCGATGGTGACGTTTCGAAGTACGATGCGGTTGTTTTCGTGGAAACGCCGGGCAGGGCTTCCGACGGCAACCACTATTCAATGTCCGGGCTCAGGGTTGAGGGAGAGACGTTTGACTGGGTGGCTGAGGAAGCGGGGCTGCACGGTATCCCAACGGTCGGCATAGGGGACGGAGGAAACGAAATAGGAATGGGCAAGGTCAGAGAACTCGTTGAGAGATACGTTCCCAACGGGAAGAAGATAGCAACGGTCGTTGAAACGGACGAGCTGATAGTTTCGGCGGTCTCTAACTGGGGTGCCTACGGACTCGTTGCAGAGCTGTCGCTTAAAACCGAGAAAAACCTGCTTAAGGGATGGGAAGAGGAGTTTGTC
>NZ_JAMONU010000011.1 GCF_027066465.1 Thermococcus sp. | reverse complement strand
AGGTGGCCAGCTGAAGGGGTTTGAACCTTTCGGGCATGGAAATAGATGGGAAAGGTAGCTTAAAGGCATTGTGGGGGCTGAAACATGCTAGAGACTGAGGGCGTTTTTAATCCTTTCGAACTCGCCCGGCGAGCCCCTGACTATCGGATACCTCGGCGTGAAGGGACACCCCGGCTCCTCGCGGGCGCTTATCTCGAATGTCCCTATCTCCCTGGCTATCCTGACGATTTCCTCCTTGTCGAGTCCAATCAAGGGCCTTAGAACCGGTAGGTCGCTGGCAGGGCTTATTATGAGCAGGTTGTCGAGCGTCTGTGAAGCGACCTGTCCGAGGGAGTCGCCGGTTATTATCGCACTCGCCCCGACCTCGTGCCCAATCCTGCAGGCCCTTCTAAGCATCAGCCACTTGCAGAAGACGCAGGTCCAGCGCTCCTTCTTGAGCTCCTTCAGCCTCTCAAACACCGGAACGTGCTCCTCCGCAAAATCTACAACTATCAGCTCGTCGAGCTTGCCATACCTCCTCAGAACCTCCCAGAGCTCGTGAACCTTCTCCTCCTTGATGGAATCCTGCCTGAAGTGAACAGGAACTACCTCAACACCCTTCCGGAGCATCAGGTAGATTGCCACGGGTGAGTCGATGCCCGAGCTGAGCAGTGCGACCGCTTTCATGACCGGAACTTCGGGCGGGCTTTTATGAGGCTTTCCCCAACTCAGGGTTTCAAACCCCTGAGGAGAATGCCGATGTAGACGAACCACGCGAGGATAAAGAACGCCCCTATGAGTTCTGGAATCGCCAGTCCCTTGAAGACCCTCGCCCTAATTAGGTAGAGCATCGTGAGGAACACGACAACCGAGAGGACGCTCCAGAAGTAGTTGACGGGATTCTTCCGCCCGAGCTTTATCCCGACGAGCGCTATATCAGCTAAAGCCAGAACGTAGAAGAGAACTGCCGAGGGGGTATGGTAAGGGGTCTCCTCGGGGAAAACTCCGACGAGGAACAGGAAGACCAGAGCGAAGGGCATCAGGTAGGAGAGGCCGTGCTTGAAGGCCACAACGGACGGAACCATTGCAACTACCGCGAAGAACATCAGGAAGCCGTTGAAGAGCCCGCGATTGGGGTTTTTTAAGGACCCCATGTCGCTCAGCGCGTTGTTCGTGAAGGAGAACCACGGGTTGGCGTGGATGATTATTGCAAGGCCAACGATGAAGATGATGGGAAGGGAGATGGCTATGTAGGGGGCGAAGCGTTCGAGTTCCACCGCGACCACCTCAGCACTCCCTCTTCCTCGGCTCCTCGCCAAAGACCGCCTTGTAGAGCTTTCTGAACTCCTCCCAAGAGCCCCTGATTATCGGGTGCTTCGGGATGAAGGGTATCTCGTCCTCCGGCAGTGTGGACAGCTCGAAGGTGCCGATTCTCTTCGCTATGCTGACTATCTCCTCCTTGTCCATGCCTATCAGCGGTCTGTAAATCGGTAAGTCGCTCGCCTGGCTGACGATGTACATGTTTTCGAGCGTCTGGCTGGCGACCTGTCCGAGGGAGTCGCCCATCACGATGCCCTTCGTGCCGAAGTCCTTGGCTATCTTATCCGCGTGCCTCACCATCATGAACTTGCAGAAGACACACGTGTACTTCTCCTTTCCGAGCTCCTTCAGCTTCTCAAGGATTCTCTCGCGCTCTTTCGGCTTGACAACTATAAGCTCGGCCTTTCCGCCGTAGTGGTACTTCTTCAGCTGGTTCCAGATTTTCCTGACCTTCTCAAGGGTCTTCTCGCCGGTGTAGATGTGAACCGGAATGACCTCGACACCGCGCTTCATCATCAGGAAAGCTGCCACAGGTGAGTCTATGCCCCCGCTGAGGAGCGCAACGACCTTGCCCTGCGTGCCTATCGGCAGTCCTCCCCAGGCTTTAACTTTGTCAACGAAGACGTAGGCTTTTCCGTCCATCAGCTCGACGCCGACCTCGATGTCGTAGTCGTGAAGGTCAACCTCGCTCTCCTCGTTCTCGAGTATGTATTCCCCGACTTTGGCCTGAACCTCGGGACTCTTCAGCGGGAACTCCTTGGTGATTCTCCTCGCCGTGACCCTAAAGCGGGGCCTCTCAATGCCTAGCTCCCTCTTCTTCCTCCTGAAGAGCTTTAGCGCGGTTCTGTTTATTTTCTCAAGGTTCGCCTCGACCTCCATCGCCGGTGAGAGCGAGACTATGCCAAAAACCCTCGTCAGGACGTCAACGGCTTCCCTCGCTCTGTTCGTTCTCACGAGAATCCTCCCGTGCTTGGCCTCGACCTTCTTGAAGTCGATTCCCTCGCTCACCAGAGCCTCGCGTATGTTGTTCATGAGTATGTTCTCGAACCATCTCCTCGTCTGCCTCGACTTCGTTCCAATCTCACCGTACCTAACGATGACGACGTTCATGGCTCAACCCACCGGGTGAATTGGATGGGGGAGTTTGATTACTATTTCAACGTACTTCTGAATGACGGTATAGAGAACGAGGGACATCAGGTAAGAAGACAGCAGGATTAGCTCGTTCATCTCGAAGATGTGCCTCGCAAGCTCTTTAGCCCTTGGGGTGGCGTCGACTATCGCCCTCATGTACCTGATTTTCCAGCGCTGGTTCATCATTATGAACCCAACGAGAATCAGTATCCCAACTAATCCCCACATCTTGCCGAAGGCCAGCATGAGGAAGAGCGTTGAGGCCATCACGAGCCAGCCGCCTATGATACCGAGCAGTATCACGAACTCTATCATCCTTTCACCATCTTCAGCTCGAGGAGCGGAAATAAAAAAGTTTAGATGAAGCGGATTACATCGTCAACGCCCTTCTTCCTTTTCCTCGGTTTCGGTTCGTTTCTGGGGTAGCCAACGGGGATAACACCCATGAGGTAGTGGTTCTCATCGAGGCCGGCCAGCTCCCTGACCTTCTCCTCAATTCCTCTGAAACTGGTTACGCCGATGTAAACGGTGCCGAGCCCGAGTTCGACCGCCTTGAGCATGAGGTTCTGTATCGCCATCGCGGCGCTCTCGACGCTCCAGATGAACTCAACCTCGTCGAACTCCTTTCCCGGAAGGAAGCGAACGCGCCTGTCTATGAAGACCGCTATGTAAACTGGCGCCCTGAACATGCCCTCCTCGTATATCCTCTGTCTGAGCTTCTCTATCTTCTCCTCCGGCAGGTTGACCGCACGGTAATAAACCTCCATGCCCTCCGCTATAAGCTCGTAAAGCCTTCTCCGCGACTCCTCACTTTTGAAGACGACGAACAGCCAGTTTTCAAGACCGCTCGCAGTTGGCGCCCTGATTGCGCTCTCCACGAGCTTCCTGATGTGCTCATCAGGTACGGGCTTTTCGAGGAAGTAGCGCACGGAGGTTCTCTTGGTTATCGCCTCGTCCAGCTCCATGCTCCCACCCCAAGGGAGAGTCCGGCCGATTGTATTAATCCCTTTTCAAAACCAAAGGTTTAATAGAGCCTCTGAGAAACCCAGAGGGGTGGAAGAGATGTACGGGTGGAGGGGACGACTCGGCCTGATAGTGCCGTCATCAAACACCACGATGGAGATGGAGCTTCACGATTACCTGCCGGAGGGCGTTTCGCTTCACACAGCCAGGGTTCCGCTCAGGAACGTAACGGAGGAAGAGCTGGTTAAAATGAACACTTTGGCAGTTGAGAGCGCCAGACTGCTTAGAGATGCGGGTGTTGAGCTGATACTCTACGGGTGCACGAGCGGTTCCTTCATCGGCGGAAAGGACTACGAAAAGAGGCTTGAGATGGAGATTGAGGAGGGCGTTAACGTCCCGGTAATAAGCACCAGCACCGCAGTGGTTGAGGCTTTGAAGATACTCGATGTGAGGGACTTAATCGTGATAACCCCTTACACCGACGAGATTAACGCCCGGGAGAGGGAGTTCCTTGAGGCAAACGAGTTCTCGGTTCTCGACATACGGGGCCTCGGTCTTGAGGACAACCTGGAAATCGGCAGGCTGGAACCTTACACCGCTTACCGCCTCGCGAAGGCGAGCTTCACCGATGAGGCGGAGGCGATTTTCATAAGCTGCACCAACTGGAGGACCTTCGAAATCATCGAGACCCTCGAGAACGATCTCGGAGTTCCGGTGGTTACCAGCAACCAAGCCTCGCTCTGGCTGGCC
>NZ_JAMONU010000010.1 GCF_027066465.1 Thermococcus sp. | reverse complement strand
CGTTTTCAAGCTTTTTACACCGGTCAATTAGCTCATCGTAGGCATTGAGAGGCACTTTTTTAAAGGACAGCAACCCCAAGTTGGTGAGGTTAAGGTCCACCGCGTAGAGAAGGCCATCTTTTCTGGAACACGTTAGTCCCTCGCAGTTTATCGTGTAGTTGCCGTAAACCAGAACGGTAGCGGTATTGTTCGGCCAGATGCAGAGGGTCGCTACGCTCCATTGCCGGCTCGGGTGATAGCTTTGAGCGTAGTCTAGGGCCTTTTCGGTGATGTTGTCCTGAAACCTGAGTCCGGGATAAAAATACTCGTTCGGTTTGTTGTTATGCACTGTACCTCGATAACCTATCACGATAACGGCCATTATGAGAAGCACTGTTATGGTTACCTTCCAGTTTCTCATGCCGTTTCCTCCGGAGTTATCTGATAGGTTACTACTTGATTTGAGCATAAAAACTTTCCTGTTCTGGAGAAAGTGATAAAGCAACCCTTATAATTTGTTCTCAGGAACTCAATAACGCCCGACGAGTACGGGGTTGCGATGACGTCGGGACCCCCAGGGGGGCGACAGCCCCTACTGCCCCCCTTTACAGCCCTTGCTTGCGCAAGCGCTGGCGGAATGTATTGTGCTAATTCTAAGTGTTCATTGTGAAAATGGAGTTTCTTTTTCATGGCTCTCTATATGAGTGTTTCTCTCTTTGAAGGCGCCCAAAGGGCGCCGATGGTAAGTTGAAACTATCTTAAGGAGTTTTGTTGTAGTGTTAAACCCTTTATGGACTTGCTCTTTTGTTAGTGCACGATTGACTTCTTGCTCTTTGGTGAGAAGGGCGCTCCTTTCGCCAGCCTTTCTTAAAGGCTGAACGCGAAGTTTGACTAAGGTTTGTGATTCCCTTCTGGGGAGTAGTTTTTGAGTGGATTTCTTTTTGAGTTGCTCTTTTGATGAAATGAATTCCTTTGAAAGCGCCTTTTACAGGGGTTCACCTCTTTAGCGCTCCTTCTGACCGCGGTTTAAGTAGAACCCGCGCGGAAAGTCTGAGTCAAGTGAATTCGGGCCTCTACCGACTAGCTTGGTTTTGAAATCCTATTACGCAGGAGCTTTGAAGCAGAATCACAAACTTTTGGTGAAGCTTTTTCCAAAAGCTTCAGCGCTGGCGGAAGATTAAGTGTATTTTTTTCTATAAGTTGCAAGTTTTAGTGGGGTTTTCTGCTAAATCTGCTCAACTTTTGGTGTTTCACCCAGAAGGCGTCCTTCGGACGCAGATAAAAAATGTGAAACCGTGTAAAAAAGCTTTTTGAGACGATTAAACCCTCTTTAAAGTTGTTTTTGGGTAGTGCACTACTGACTTTTTGCTCGTTTTTCGCCAGCCTTTCTTAAAGGTTGAACGCAAAGTTTGACAAGGTTTGTAGCTCTTTTTAGAGGTTAAATTTCAAGTGATTTCCTATCAATTGGTCATTTTGAGTTGGAGAACATCATCAAGTTGCTCCTTTATTATGGGTTTACCTTTAAATCAACGCCCGAAGGGCGTCAAAAGAGAGTAAATCCTCTTGTGTGGGTTGTTTTAGTCGGTTCTCCTTTGGGAATGCGCGATTTTATAAGCAAACCCATCATTTGAGCCATTGTGGTGAGGAGCTACAAGTTTTTGGTCAAGCTTTTTCTAAAAGCTTGTTTGATGAAACTTTGCGCAGGCAAAGTTTCTGAGGTAAGGTTTATAAGAAGACTTTCAAAGCACGACCGAGGCGAGCGGTGTGGAGCGCGAGGTAACCGATGAGAAGCTCCAGAAGTATTTTAGAATCACTGAAGAGGCCCTCAAACGACTTGAGATAGCCGTCCACGAGAAGAGCCTTCTCCACGCGGTCGCAATGGACTTCCTAACGATGGCAAAGAGCTATTTTGAGGACGCCAAGTACTACTACGAGAAGGGCGACTACGTCACCGCCTTTGCAGCTCTGAACTACGCGCACGGCTTCATAGATGCCGGCGTGAGGCTCGGCGTGTTTAGGGGTGAAGACGACAGGCTTTTCGCATTCGGGTGAGGTGAGCGAGATGGGGGACTATCTGGTGGTTCTCGAGGCGCCTATCATCGTGAGGGATGTTGAGACGAGCGAGGACGCGATAAACGTGGCGGTGAGCAAGGTAACGAAGGCACTCAACAGGGAGAAGCTCGACTTCGTAAGGGTGGAGCTCGGCTACTCCCAGTGTCCCGTCTGCGGGGCGCACTTCGAGAGCGCCTTCGTAATCGGAAACGTTGGTCTCGTCGGCATGTACCTGACTCTCAAGGTCTACAACGCCCAGACGATAGAGCACGCCGAAAGGATAGCCAAGGCCGTTGTTGGTAAGGCTCTCAAGAAGGTTCCCCTCAAGGTCTACGAGATAAGGGAGCTTGAAGAGGACGACGGTTTCGTTGAGGCCGAGCTTTGACGGTTAATTTTTTAAACACCCTCCAATCAAAGCCCCACATAACCTTTGGAGGTTTTGCCATGACGAAGTTCATCTTTGTTACGGGTGGTGTTGTTAGCGGTCTCGGGAAAGGAATCACCAGCGCTTCTCTCGGCATGCTCATGAAGGCAAGGGGCTTCAGAACGACGAACATCAAGATTGACCCCTACCTCAACTACGACGCGGGAACGATGAACCCCTACCAGCACGGCGAGGTCTTCGTCCTCGACGACGGCGGTGAGGTTGACCTCGACCTCGGAAACTACGAGCGCTTTCTCGACACGAGTCTAAGCTTCGACCACAACATAACCACCGGAAAAGTCTACTCGGCCGTCATCGAGAAGGAGCGTAAGGGCGAATACCTCGGCGCGACGGTTCAGGTTATTCCGCACATCACAAACGAGATAAAGGAGCGCATAAGGAGAATCGCGAGGGACTACGACGTCGTTATCGTCGAAATCGGCGGAACCGTTGGAGACATTGAGGGAATGCCCTTCCTTGAAGCCGCGAGACAGATGCAACTTGAGGAGGGGAGGGAGAACGTCGCCTTCGTCCACGTTACGTATGTCCCCAAGCTCAAGGTGGTTGGCGAGCAGAAGACCAAACCGACCCAGCACAGCGTCAAGGAGCTTCGCTCCCTTGGAATCCAGCCAGATGCCATAGTTGCCCGCTCCGAAGACCCCCTCGAGGAGAGCGCGAGGAGGAAGATAAGCCTCTTCACCAACGTTCCAGAGGAGGCCGTCGTCAGCGCCTACGACGTTGAGGACACCTACGAGGTTCCGCTGATGCTCGAAAGGGAGGGACTCGCGAGGTACCTCGTGAAGAGGCTCGGCCTTCCTGAGAGGGAGCCCGACCTCGACGAGTGGCGGGAGATGGTGGAGAGGTACAAGAACCTTACGGAAGAGGTCGAGATAGCCGTTGTCGGAAAGTACGTCAAACTCGTGGATTCCTACCTGAGTATAAAAGAAGCCCTCAAGCACTCGAGCGTCGCCAACGACGTCAAGGTTAAGATAAGATGGATTGAAGCAGAAGACGTCGAGAAAAAAGGAACGAAGCTCCTTGAGGGCGTTGATGGTATAATCGTCCCCGGAGGCTTCGGAGCGCGCGGGAGCGAGGGCAAGATGATGGCGATACGCTACGCGAGGGAGAACGACATCCCGTTCCTCGGAATCTGCTTTGGCTTCCAGCTGACGGTTGTTGAGTTCGCCCGCAACGTCCTTGGACTTAAGGGGGCGCACTCAACGGAGATAGACCCGCAGACGCCTTATCCGGTCGTTGACCTGATGCCGGAGCAGAGGGATTTGGACAGGCTCGGCGGTACGATGAGGCTCGGCGCTTACCCGGTTCACATAAAGCCGAACACCCTAGCGAAGAGGCTCTACGGCAGGGAGATAGTCTACGAGAGGCACAGGCACCGTTGGGAGGTCAACCCGGACTACATTGAAATGTTCGAGAGCGCTGGCCTCGTCTTCAGCGGAATAGCGGGCGACGACGAGAGGAGGATGGAGATACTTGAGTTGCCGGAGCACAGCTACTTCATAGCGACCCAGTTCCACCCGGAGTTCAAGTCGAGGCCCATGAACCCGGCGCCTGTATTCAGGGGACTCGTCGAGGCCGCGAAAAAGAAGAGGTATCAGTAAAGGAACTCCTCTTTTCTTCCCTTAATTCCCTTGAAGTCCCTGTAGAGGAGAACGCCACTTGCCCACAGGAAGCACACGAGAAAGGCGTTGAATGGGGCCTCCACAAGGGCCAGCACGAGGGGATTTGCGCTGAGTGCAATGGATACAGCGACGAATGGGGCGGTTAATATGCCAACGCCTATGCCGAGGAGGAGTATGAGAATTCCGTAGCCAAAACTGCTCGCCAAATTCTCGAGCGTTAACTTCAAGGCCTCGATGAAGGCACTTACTTTCTCCGTTTCAACGTACGCGGGAATCACGAGGGCAAAAAACGTCAGCACCAGCGGAAACACGAGGAAGAACAGCAGAATCCCCAGAAAGATTACACCCAAGCTGAGGGTCACCACCCCGAAGAGAAGAACGGCGACGGGAACTACAATGAAAACTAAAGTCACCACGTAGGCGAGGAGGTTGATGAGTATCACCGCGGGCACCTTTACGAGTGCGGAAACAAAAAGCTGAGACATCGAATACTCCTTATCTTCTAAGGACAGGAAGTAGGCCTTAACCGAGCTGTATTGAACAAAGGACAGGAGAACGATTGTAATGAGCAACTTCAGGAGGACAAACCGCACATCGTGCGTGAGAAATGTTTCCGGTCTGGCCCCGTACTGCTCAAAAATGACGTTTGAAGAGATGTTCTCATGGATGGGAACCTGATTAGAACTCCTGAAGAGGAAAGTGTTGAGGGCGTTCAGAAATAGTGTTACACCCAAGACGAGAAAGTAAATCCTCTTGTTGTCTCCAACGAGCGAAAACGCCTTTGAGAATGCATCAAGTGCTCCCATGAGAACCACCGTTATTAGTAATAAGGGAATGATTTAAAAGCGTTCCCCCTAAGAAAAGCTTATAAATAAACTCCCGAAAGTGGCGATGGGTTCATCAGGCTAATCGAGGTGAGATAAATGGCAATCTGGCAGGGAAGGTCACTCAAGAAGCCCTCGGGTGGAAGGATTGTCCTCGCGAGGAAGAAGAGGAAGAGGGAGCTTGGAAGAGAACCGGCCAATACAAGGGTTGCAGAGGAGAGGGAGAAGAGGAAGATAATCAGAACCTACGGCGGCAACAGGAAGGTTCGCCTCGTCGAGGCACTCTACGCGAACGTCTTCGAGGGTGGAAAGGGCAGGAAGGTCAAAATCCTCGGAGTCGTTGAAAACCCCGCCAACAGGCAGTACGCAAGGAGAAACATCATCACCAAGGGGGCAATAATCGAGACCGAGATTGGGAAGGCCGTCGTCACCAGCAGGCCCGGTCAGGATGGAGTTGTAAACGCTGTTCTCCTTAAGGAGGAGAACGCCTGAACCCTTTTCTAATTTGCCTTTGACTGATTCTGATTTTCAAAATTGGAAAAGAGCCGTCAGGATGAACGGGATTAAACCTCTTCCCTGAACTTCGAAAGTTCTTTTTCCATAATTTTCTTCGCCAGCTCCCTAGCTTTCGGCTCGACAATCGCTATTATTCTCCTCTTGAGCTCATCAAGCCCCTCACCCGTCAGGGCGGAAATCTTAACGGGCTCAAGTCCTTTTGCTTTGACGAACTCCTCGACGGCCTTAGTTTTCTCCTCGTCCGCTATGTCAACCTTGTTTATCGCGACTATAAACGGGAACTCCCCGAACTCGCTCAGTATCTCCTCGAAGAGGTGCATCTGCTCCTCGATTGGAAAGCCGCAGTACTCGCTCGGGTCGAAGATGTAGACGATAACATCCCCGAGATGCTTCAAAGCGAGTATCGCCTGCTTCTCAACTTCGTTCCTCTCGCTGAGAGGTCTGTCGAGCAGACCGGGCGTGTCTATGACTTGGTAGCGGAGGTAGTGCTTCTCAAACTGGCCGACGTTTATTCCCTTCGTCGTGAAGGGGTAGCTCGCAACTTCCGGCTTCGCGTTGGTCAAAGCCCTCAAAAGCGTGCTCTTGCCCACGTTCGGATGGCCGGCTATGACGACCGTTGGTAGCTCCAAATCGACG
Source organism: Thermococcus sp. (assembly GCF_027066465.1). GTDB lineage: Archaea > Methanobacteriota_B > Thermococci > Thermococcales > Thermococcaceae > Thermococcus. Next base: position 12,177 of record NZ_JAMONU010000010.1, on the reverse strand, counting down.
ACGGGCAACTCCTTGAGAACGTTTCTTGCCTGATTCAGATAGCGCAAATCGTCGTCAATCTCGTGGAGTATGTCCGCAACTCGGCCGTAGAAAGCCCTCCTGAGCTTGGCTATCTCCTTCGGGTCCCTCTCAAAGCGTATCTTCTCCACGTAGCGTTGCTCAAGAGTCCTGATGGTCTTTACCGCCCAGCTGACCCTCGCCAGCGAGCGGTGGAACTGGTCCCTATCGACGAGCGTGTCAACTAACTCCTGATAGAACTTCGGGAGCGTCGAGACACCGGGCGTTCTGTCGAGTATCTTCCGGAGGTTGTCGCGAACGACGTTCGAAACCGTTCTAACTCTAAGCTCTTCCCTCTGCCTCGCCTTCGCGACCTTCCCGCCGGGGGGGTTGTAAGCAGAGGCCGCTTTCTCGGCCCTTCTAAAGGCTTTATCGATTAGCTCGTCAGCGGTAAGAACCGTCGGCATCTTCTCAAACGGATTCTTCATTCTCACCCCTCCCTCAATCTCGCGGAGAAAAGGTTGGGGAGGGGCCTTAAAAAGGTATTCAATCGAGCGAGCGGTAGATGATTACCCCAACGAGGGAAGCCAGCGCAATCAGGAAGAGCAGTACAAGGCTCATTATCCTGCCCACGGAGGAGGCGTCGCTAAAGCCCGCTATCACCATCAGGAAAAACACCGCAACGATGAGGAGACCGAGCTTTTCAAAGAGTCCTTCATACCGATTGAGTTTGTCAATTATGGCACCAAGCCCCATATCTCCACCCTCCTTTAGTATGCTCTAAAAACCAAAATGGTGCGAAAATATAAAAACGTATCGCTAAAGCTCGATGGTCTTGCCCACGTGGATTGGTTCGACCCGCTTCCCGAGCCGACAGCGGAGGTATGCAAAGCTCTCAAGCCCCGTGCAGTGGCCCGCGTAGAGTCTGGCTTTGACGTTTTTGACAACGTCTTCAAGAAGTTCTCCCTTCGCGCCAATCAGGTGCAGTCCTCCGATTAGGGCCTTTACGGGCTTCCCGCTGACCTTCTCGGCGTGCCTGACGATGTTGATGACCCCGGAATGTCCGCAACCGGTGATTACGGCCGTTGAATCGCCGAGGTCGAGGATGAGCGCCATGTCGTCCCTGACCGGGTCCTTCGTCCCATCCGGGAGGTATCCCACTGCCCTGTCCCAGGTAAATCTTTCAATCTCGCCGGAGCTTGTAAAGCCTTCCACGAACTCAAAAGGCTCCTTTCTCAGAACGAACTCGGCGCCGAACTCCTCAAGCTCCTCCCGTGTGAAGGGAATCCCTATCTCCCTTCTCCTCGGCTTCAGCGCAATCCTCCTCTGGAATATTCCCGGGTGAGCGATTACTTTTAAAGGCTTCGAGCGGGCTTTGAGAAGCGCCTTCAGGCCACCGGTGTGGTCGTAGTGGCCGTGCGTTATGAACAGGTAGTCTATTGAATCCGGCTCGATGCCCAGGGCCTCCATGTTGCTGAGGAGAACCTTTCCATCCGTTCCGGTATCGACGAGCACCCTCCTTCCGTTCCCCTCAACGAGGGCCGAAAAGCCGTGTCCTCCGAGGAGACCCTTTTTAAAGCCAGAATGGTTTTCATAGAGTATCGTAACTCTCATGTTCCCCACCGCGAAAAGTTTATGTTCAAGCGTTTAAAAATTGACTGTGGGATGGGAATGGACTCACTTTCCTCGGCTGTGTTGACGGGAATAATCACCGCACTGGCTTCATGGCTTCCGTTGAACCCAGAGGGGAGTCTCTTTTCGCCCCTCGTAAACCAAACGGAGTTCCTCGTTCCGGCTTACCTTGGAATAACCTTTGCAGTTCTCTTTAGATACCGGGAGAGGTTTTCGGAAATGTTGATAAAAGCGATGAAGGGAATTTACGACCCTGAACTTAAATTCATTGTCTTCGCAGCGGTTTTTACCGTCACGGTGGGCTACCCCCTTGAGAGGTTCTCCTGCGCGGTCTCGGATTTCAGCTCCCTGATAATAAACGCTGGAATCGGGGTGTTTTTGATTTTAATGGCACTTTTGTGGCCGAAGCTGGCCATTTTAAAGAGGATAGACGAAAAGCTACCCGAACAGCCCAGCATTCTCGACGCCCTCTCGGGGGGTATACTCCAGGGACTTTCAGTCCTCGGAACCCTGGCGAGAACAGGCTTTGTAACGGCGGGACTCGTCGTCCCCGGGCACAGCGTGAAGAAGAGCCTTGAGTGGGGTTTTATGGTTGCCCCGGCGTATTTCGTCTTCAAACTAGCCATGATTAGAACCTGGAAGCCAGACGGACCCGCCTGGGTTCCATTTACGGCGTTCCTGCTGGCCTTTGTTGTAAGCCTGCTGACGATGAGAGTTCTCGAAACCCTCGCCGAAAGGAACGATAGGAAGTTCCTGGCAATCTTTGGGTTGATTCCCATCCTCGCCCTAATCTTGGAGGTGATAGCGTGAAGGCTGTTGTGCTCGCCGCCGGAAAGGGTGAGAGGCTGAAACCGCTCACCGACGACAGGCCGAAGGTAATCCTCAAGGTTGCCAACAGGCCGATTATAGAATACGTTCTGGAGAACCTGTACCCCTTCGTGGACGAGTTCGTGGTAGTGGTCCGCTACAAGAAGGAAAAGATAATGGAGACGCTTGGGGACGAGTTTGGCGGCAAGCCGATAACCTACGTTGAGCAGCTTCCCGGCGAGGGAACCGCAAAGGCAATCGAGAGCGCCAGGGAGAGCGTTGAGGAGGAGTTCATCGTCGCCAACGGCGATATCTACTTTGAGGAGGACGCCGTCAGGGAACTTGTCTCGGCCTTCAGAAGGGAGAGGGCAGATGTGGCAATCGTTGTCAAGCACTTCGAGGATTTAAGCCACTTCGGAAAGGTAGACGTGCACGGAAACCGCGTAGTTTCAATCCTCGAAAAGCCCGGCAAAGTCCCCGGCTATGCCAATCTCGGCATCTACGCCTTCCGTTCAAGCGTTTTTGAGTTCATAGCAAAGACCGGCCTGAGTGAGCGCGGTGAGTATGAGATAACCGACACGATAAACCTGATGATTGAGGCAGGCTTAAAGGTTATAGCGGTTCCCTACGAAGGCTACTGGAACGACATTGGAATGCCCTGGAACCTGCTGGAACTCAACGAGTACCTCCTCAAGAGCAAGCTCAAACATGAGATAAGGGGAACCGTTGAAGAGGGGGCTGTGATAGTTCCTCCCGTTGAAATCGGAGAGGGAACCGTCGTCAGGAGCGGGGCTTATATAATCGGCCCAGTAAAGATTGGCAGGAAATCGAGGATAGGGCCCAACTGCTTCATAAGGCCGTACACAAGCATAGGCAACAACTGCCACATAGGGAACGCCGTCGAGGTCAAGAACTCCATAATAATGGACAACAGCAACGCCCCCCATCTCAACTACGTCGGCGACTCGATAATCGGCGAGAACACAAACCTCGGAGCGGGAACGATAACGGCCAACCTGAGGCACGACAGGGGAAACATCAAGGTCGAGGTTAAGGGCAAGCTTGAAGACAGCGGCAGACACAAGCTCGGGGCGATAATCGGGCACAACGTGAAGGTCGGCATCAACGTCAGCATCTACCCCGGAAGGAAAATCGGAAGCAATTCGTTCATAGGACCGGGGGCGATTATAGACAAGAACGTTCCTCCAAACAGCCTCGTCATCGTAAAGCAGGAGAAAGAGGTGCGTGGACTTTGAGCATCGTCTACGCCCTCAACCTCGTCTCACGGTGGGTTCTCTTTGGAGTTGCGCTCCACAAAGCGTACCGGGAAAGAAACCGCGGGTGGATTTACATAGCCGTCTCCTTCTTCCTCGCCGCGATGGACCCCGAGAGGTTCCTGCTTGCCCCCCTCGGATTCCACCTCAACCCGGGGGTAGCCTTTGCACTCGACATGGTCAACACACTCTTCCAAGGGGTTCTTATGATAATAGCGGCCGAATACATCAAGGAAGAACCCAGCATGGCCAAGATGACGTTCCCCCTTGCCATCGGCGTTCTCGGATACTTCTGGATTATCGTTACCAACGTGGGTGAGCTGTCGCTCGGCTTTACCACGAAGACGCTCCTCCCAGTAATCGTGTACGCGGCCGGCTACCTGTACCTTGGAATAATCATACTGAAGTACTCCCTCACAAAAGGGTTCATACCCAAGCTGTTCCCGATTGGGATGATTCTTCTGGGAATGCTGAACGCGACATACCCGTACACGGCCACCCTCAAATGGTTCCTGCCCTGGGGCTTCACCCTCGGCACTGTCTTCAGGGTTATGATGGCGATAGGCGCCCTCGGCGTTGTCCTGTGGCCGAGAATTCAGCTACCACCCGTGAGGAAGGCCGTTGCAGAGTCTGGGACGGTTGTTTACACCGACCATGAAGCGGCGAAGGATATGCTTAAATCCCTCGGCGAAGAGGGAATAGTTGCCATAACCAGAAGCGAGCTGAACTTTTTGAAGTCTGTGTTAAGCCCGAACTCGATGGTGTTCTGGATAACGCGGGTTCAGGAGGGAGAAATCGAGAAATCCCCCCTCGTCTATGCGATAAGCCCCACAAAGCTCGGTATTCTCCTAGACCTCGTTTCGAAGGCCCTTTCATCAGGGTACAGGACGGTTTATCTAGACGCCTTCGAGTACCTAATACTTGAAAACGGCTTTACGCCTGCACTCAGGTTCCTCCTCGACCTGAAGGACAGGGTTCTGATACACGGTGGAGAACTCGTCCTAACCTTGGACCCCAACACCCTCGACGAGAACCAGCTTAAAATTTTAGAAAGGGAGTTTGGAGAGTTCAAAGGCCCAGCTTCTCAAGGAAGCGCTTAGCGTAGCGCGTGTCCTTCTCCAGCTCGGCCTTCTGAAGCAACTGCCTTTCGATGGCCCTCAACGCGTCGTGAACGGCCTGAATGGCCCCCCAAGTCTCGCCGGTAGCCACAAAAACTCCCCTGTCGGTAACGACACGCATCCTGGCTTGGTATAGGTGGACTCCCCTGAACTTCTCGGGGAAGCGCCTTATGTGGAGGTATATTATGCCCTCCTGACCGAGTAAATCCTCGTAGCCCTCTACAAAGCGCTTGATGTCCTCAATGATTCTCTCCCTTGTGAAGTCGCTGAGCAGTGAGGCGTCTCCGCCAAGCTGGAGGTAAAACTTCGCCTCCTTTTCGGTCATCTTTGAAATCGGCAGGAGCAGGTCCTTGACCGTGAGGATTCCAACGACCTTGTTGTCCTCGTTGACGACGACGAGGCCATCTATATCGTTGTCCCTCATCGTAGCGACCGCTTCCCTGATCTTAGCGTCCGGGAGAACGGTTATCACACCTCTAATCATGACGTCGCGGAGGGGCATGCTGAAGGGAGGTATCTTCTCACCGGCCAGCTCACCGGCTTTTGCCCTGAAGCGGGGTTTGATGAAGCGGAGTATAAGGTCGTGGAGCGTTACAAGACCCTCAAGCCTGCCCTCCTCGTCGACTATCGGGATTCTCGATATGGCGTGGTCGCGCATCGTCGCGAGGGCCTTGGCGACGGTATCGTCGGGCTTAAGGGTTATGACGTCCTTGGTCATGAACTCCTCAACCTTCTTCTTGCCGAAGTCTGTCTCAGCCACCCTCTCAAGGACGGCTATATCGTTTATAACGCCGATGATTTCAGCCTTGCTCTCCCCAACGGGGAGCGAGCGGAGGTCAACCTCCATCATGAGCTTAGCGGCCTTGCTAAGGTCCTCGTCAGGCTTTATGACCGGGGCGGGTTTGTAAACGTCCCTAACCTTGGCCCTCGTCGGGTCCCACTTGAGGTGGGAGCGGATAATAAGGTCTTGGGTCAGAACACCCTTATACAGGTTACCATCAAACACGAGAATTAGGTCGGGGTCTTCCTTTTCGAATATACCAATCGCCTCAGAAAGCGGGGCATCGATGTCTATCTTCTGGAACCTGTCGGTCATTACCTCCTGCACCTGAATTCCGACCATTTCTGCCACCTCCTCCAGTTATATCTTGGTTTTCGGGAGATTTAAACCTTTGCAACCGCTCGAATTTTAGTTAATTTTAGTTAATAAATTTTTCGCGGAAAGATTTATAAAAGGGCCCGAAGAACCAAAAACCGCGCCGGGGTAGCCTAGCCTGGGAAGGCGCGGGACTCGAGATCCCGTGGGCGTCCGCCCGCCAGGGTTCAAATCCCTGCCCCGGCGCCAACCAAACTTTGCGCAGGCAAAGTTTGACCAAAGTTGGCATCTCCACCTTAAAGTTGCCGAGCCCGTTGAGGGGGTTCCTACTCAAATTTCTACCCCTCTATCGTTTTCAACCATCAAAACGTCCTTCGGACGTTGAGAAATAGAAAACATGACTCAATTCCACGTGTTTGAAAGAACCCGCAACCTAACGCCAGGTTAGAAAAAGAGATGCGGACTTCTCCGTCCCTTGAGGAGATTCACTCCTCCTTTAACTTCTCCCAAAAACTTCCCATAGAAGCGCGGGACTCGAGATGTTGTAGTTATTCTGAAACAACAAAAGAGAAGGGAGTTCACGTCGTTACGTAGGCACCGTCCTTCTCAACGATGACGGTATGCTCAAACTGGGTTACTGCACCTCCCCTGACCTCGCGCAGTATGGGGTAGCTGTATATCGCACCGGCCTTGTCAAGCTGGGCCAGCGCCATCTTGAGCTGTCCCTCCGGCAGGAACCCCTGAAGCCAGCGGTATGCAAAGGGCAGGGTTTTGTACTCGCGCTTGATGTGCATGAGCAGCCTTCTCGCCTGGAGCATTCTGACGGGCCTATCGCGAACGTACATAAAAATCAGCGCCGGGGGAACCTCAATTACCTGACCCGCGCCAGTGGTAGCAAATGGTTCTATCGCAAAAACGTCCCCCTCCTTGAGAACGTAGGTGTCCGCCTGCCTGTAGACGTTGGGTATGCTCACCCCCGCATGGAGCTTGTACCTCTCTATCTTGTGCCCGCTGAGGTTCACTATGGGGTTGAACCCCTTACCGCGTATCGTCTCCTCGATGGCCTTGGCAACGTCCCTGACCATAACCCCGGCCCTAACGGTCGCTATCGCGTTCTCGAGAGCTTCCCTCGCCGCTTCCATCAGCTCGTCCTCCTCCATGCCGATACGGAAGGTGAGGGCCGTGTCGGCTATGTAGCCGTCAACGTGGACACCGAGGTCGAGCTTCAGATAGTCGCCTTCCTTCAGAACCGTCTCATCGCCTTTGTACGGGGTGTAGTGTGCCGCCACCTCGTTGAGCGAGAGGTTGCAGGGAAAAGCCGGCTTACCGCCCAGTTCAACTATCCTTTTCTCAACGAACTCCGCTATGTCAAGCAGCTTTGCCCCGGGCTTTATCATGCCCTTTACCTCTTCCTTGACCTTCCTCGCGATTTCACCTGCCTTTATGAGTGCATCAACTTCCTCCACTTTCACCACCGTTGTTCCTATGTTAGGCTACCCTTAAACCTTACGAAGGACGAAAAACCTTTTATTGAAGCCCGCCCCTATGCCTACGGACGGTGAGGGAATGCTCGAGTTCGGCAGACGAATCAACGTTTCAGCAGACCTCTTCGTCGTCAGAAACCTGATAGGACCGATACTTCAGGGTGTCGGACTGGCCTACTTCTTTCCGGTTCTCCTCGTGTGGTTCTACCCTAAGGAGGTACAGTACGCCATATACTTCGCCGCCCCGGGTGCCTTCTGCATACTCCTCGGTGCATGGCTGGGAAGGCACTCCAGCAAGATAGAAGACGTAAACCTGAGGCAGGCCATGATTGCGGCGGCCTTTACATGGCTCTTCGCGTCCTTCGTGAGCGTTGTTCCGTTCATGAAAATCGCCCACATGTCGTTTGTGGACTCATACTTTGAGAGCATGAGCGCGTGGACGGGGACTGGACTTACGATGATGAGCCACCTCTCGAGCTATCCTAAGATGCTGCTCTTCTGGCGTGCCTGGATGCAGTGGCTTGGGGGTATTGGAATAGTTCTCGTCGCCCTCTCGATACTCATCAGACCGGGGGTCGCGGCGGCCAGGCTTTACAGGGCCGAAGCCAGGAGCGAGAGAATCCTTCCCAACCTCGTCAACACCTCCAAGGTTATATTCGAGATATACCTCGGACTCACGCTCGTCGGCGTATACCTCTACTACATCAACGGCATGAACCTCTTTGACGCGCTGACCCACGCAATGACCGGCCTTGGAACCGGTGGTATGAGCACACACGACCAGAGCATAGGCTACTTCCACAGCACAGCAATAAACGCCGTCACGATATTCCTGATGATAATGGGTGCCGTCAACTTCACCGTTCACTACAAGGTGTTCAAAAGCAAGTCCCTCAAGCCCTTCTTTGAGGATATTCAGGTCAGGTACATGTTCGTGTTTCTCCTGCCCGCGGTAGCGCTGATTGCCTACAGCCTGTACCAGGTGGGGGACCCAATCGGCCAGGCCCTTCAGGGTGCCATATTCCATGCGGTCTCGGCCATAAGCTGTACGGGCTTCCAGATAACGAGCCTCTCCAATTATCCAGAGGTTGCCAAGTTCATACTCGCGATTCTCATGGTCATAGGCGGCGGAGCTGGAAGCACTGCCGGAGGAATAAAACTGATTAGAGTTACGCTCATGTACGAGAGCCTTAAGTGGACCATTGAGAGCGCGATACTCCCGAGGGGAGCCGTTATAAAGAGAAAGGTCGGCAACTACGTTTTCAGCGAGGAGGACATACAGGAGGTCATGAGCTTTACGATGACGTACCTTGCCTTCCTCCTCTTCGGAACGATTTACACGATGATAAGGGTCAAGGCCAGTCTGGCAAACGCCCTCTTTGAGGTTGCGTCGGCACAGGGAAACGTCGGTCTGAGCGTTGGAATAACGTCTCCCTCAATGCCCGTTGACCTGAAAATACTCTACATCCTGCTCATGTGGATTGGAAGGCTGGAGATATTCTCGACGCTGGTGTTCATAATCAGCGTTGCCTTCCTCCTTCCGAGGGTGGTCAGGAAATGAAGGTAATCGACGTCAGGAACGTCAGTTTCAGGTACAGAAACACAGAGGGCTACGCCCTGAGGAACGTTTCGTTCTCGGTTGAGAGAGGTGAGCTCGTGGGCATAATCGGACCGAGCGGCAGCGGGAAATCAACCCTCTGCCTGACCCTGAACGGCATAATACCCCAGTCAATAGCCGGGAGCTTTTCGGGTGAGGTTTTAATCAAGGACCCGAGGACCGGGGAAAGCATGAGCACCACCTCAACCCCAGTGTCCAAGCTTTCAACTGTGGTTGGTCTCGTCCTCCAGAACCCCGAAAGCCAGCTGTTCAACATGACCGTTGAGGATGAGGTAGCGTTCGCGCTTGAAAACATCGGTCTCCCGAGGGAAGAGATAGAGGAGCGCATAGAGTGGGCGCTTAAGGTAGTCGGACTTGAGGACAAACGGGAGGAGTTTCCCCCCAACCTGAGCGGCGGCGAGAAGCAGAGACTCGCCATAGCCTGCGTCCTCGCCATGAGAACTCCAGTTCTCGTTCTCGACGAACCAACAGCCGAACTTGACCCTAGGGGAAAGAGGGACGTGCTCGATGTGGTTAAGAAGCTGAAAGGGGAAGGCTTTACGGTTCTGATGAGCGAGCACGACTCCAGGTTTCTCTTTGAGAACGCGGACAGAATTATCGTTATGAAGGATGGCTCGGTTGCTTTCCAGGGAACTCCCAAAGAGGTCGCGGATAGGGTCGAGGAGCTTCTTGAGCTGGGTGTGAAAGTTCCGAAGTCGCTTTTAGTTGCAAAAAAACTCAACCTTCCGCCCGCGTTTACTCCGTCCGAGCTTCTGTCCCTTTTAAAAGCTCGACGAGACTGAGACCCTCCCCCATGACCTCATGGAGCACCTCGTTGAGCTTCATCATGAGTTCAAGCCTGGCATCGGGGTCATCAATCTTCTCGGCTTCCTCAATCGCCCGCTGGAGGTAGGCTAGGGCCTTCTCCCTGTTCCGGGTCATCTCAAAGGTTGCAATGTAGTAGAGGGCAACCGCCCTGTGAAAGGGGTTCTCTATGTGGTCCACAACTGACAGGGCTTTTTCCTCCTCACCCGCCCTGTAGAAGAGGTCCGCAAGATGGGAGAGAACAACGTCCAGGCCGGCCCGGTTTTTAACGGTTTTCATAACGTATGCGGCCTTTGGAAGAAGCCCCGAGTCTATGAGTTCGAAGAGTATATCCCTGAGAACGTCGGGGTGGTTTGAAGCAAGGTTTATGGCGCTTCTGAGTGCAAAATCACCGTCAAACTCATCACCCAGCAGGTAGAAAGCGACGGCCAAGTCGCCGAAGAGCATTGCCCTGGCGCGCTCGCTTGGAATGCCGTTGACGTGGGGGATTAAATCCTTGAGAAGGCCCAAGTATAGCCAGCGTCCAGTCTCTCCCGAACTCTTCGCGGCGCTGATGAGGTTCCTGAGGATTAGCCTGATTGCAACGAATGTGTTCTGCGGCCTCTCAAGCTCCTCAAGGAGCGCAATGGCACCTTCAACGTTTCCAGACTTAACCCTCTCCTCAATCTCCTCAAGAACCTCGAGGTCCGGCCTCTTCTGGCGTTTTTTGAGTTTGAAGAACTCTTCAAGCTTCCTCATCAGCTCCCTCCCTTCTCAAGGAGCAACTCGAGGTACGACTTCCTCTCAAACTTGGAAACACCAAGCTCAATCAGTATCTTCCTGAGCTTTTCGACGAGTTCTGGAACCTTTTCCCTGCTCTCCGTCATTGCTTCAATCTCGATGAACTTTCCGAGGCCTTCCACATCGTCGAGGGTTATCGTTATCCCCTTTTCAACGTAGAACTTCTCCCTGACCTTTTCCACTGTCATGACCTCCCGAAAGCCCAAGGCCTCGAGAATCATCGCATGTTTATCCGGGTCCTCGATTGGCACTTCTATTTCCTCCCTCGTCTTCGATACGCTGTCCATTTTGGGACCCTTGTACGTCAGGAAAGCCTCAAAGTGGCCGTTGAAACGGCGGATTCTAATCCTGAGGGCTTCATCGGTCTTTGAGAAGTCCCTGCAGGGATGCTGGTAGTAAGTGTCCTCGTGGTATTCCCTCCTCACGAACCTGTAGCGCTCCCTGACCCTCTCGAAGACCTCATCATCGGCGTATCCCTTAACCTCAACCTCAATCATCCCTCCACCTCCAGGTTTCTTCTGAGCTTTTCCTCACAGGAGGAGCAGTAGAAGGGTGTTTTGACGTCGGTGTCGTATATCGAGTTGGAGAAGTGCATCACGCACCTCACGTTGGGGCAGTGCTCCAGGCCGAAGACGTGGCCGAGTTCGTGCATCGCCTCCTTTACCGTCCTCTCCATGAGAAGTCCCTCGTCCGGTTTTTCTCCATAGAACTCGGGTTTAAGTCTGTGGATTGAAACAACGGCCGCTTTCAGCGACGGATTCGCGAGACCGAAGATGAAGTTCAGTCCCTCCTCGTAGAGGTCAAGCTCCGTCAGACCGAGAACAGCCCTCGCCTTAAGCCTTCTGCCCATCAGCGAGAGCGTTGGGAGGAAAATCCTACCGAGATACTGGTTCCTGTAGGGGTTGTAAGCGCTTAAAAACGGTCTGACCGGAATCACAGGACCCCGTTTAACCTTCACACCGAAGCGATAGTAGTAATCCCCAACGAAGTCAACGACCTCATTAACGAGCCACTCATCGATGTTGCCGATAGGAGAGACCAGTATCACGGGGCTTCCCCGGAGAATATAGGGGAGAAAAGAAATTAAACCTTTCGAGTTCAGGGCGTCAGGTCCATTGGCTTAAGCTCCTCGAGGAGGTGCTTGGCGAACTCTATGGTCTTGTCGATGTCCCTCAGGTCTGCCGTCTCAACCTGACTGTGCATGTACTTTATGGGTATGCTCAGAACTGCGGTTGCAACGCCCTCGCGGTTAATCTGCATTATGTTGGCGTCCGTGCCGGTGGGTCTTGGGGATGCCTCAACCTGAAGCTCAATGCCGTACTTCTTTGCCACCTCGTCGGCAAAGGCCCTCAGCTTAGGGTTGATGTTCGGCCCAACGTCCATGACCGGCCCGCCGCCGAGCTTTGGAACGATTTTGCCCTTGTCCCCGACCTGCTTGGCGAAGGTGACGTCCATCGCTATGCCTATCTCGGGGTCTATTGCGTAGCTCGCAACTTTAGCACCCCTGAGGCCAACCTCCTCCTGAACGCTCGCGACGAAGTAGATATCCGCTTCATGGTTCTCAAGG
>NZ_JAMONU010000009.1 GCF_027066465.1 Thermococcus sp. | reverse complement strand
TGCGGTGCACCCAAGGACCAGTTTGAAAAGATAGAGTGAGGTGGTTGAGATGCTGAGCGAAACCATAAAGAGTGGAGACTGGAAGGGGGAGAAGCACGTCCCCGTTATAGAGTACGAGAAGGAGGGGGACCTCGTCAAGGTCGAGGTCTCCGTTGGAAAGGAGATACCGCACCCGAACACCCCGGAGCACCACATAGCGTGGATTGAGCTGTACTTCCACCCCGAGGGGGAGAACTTCCCGATTCTCGTCGGTAGAGTGGCTTTCACCAACCACAGCGACCCGCTGACCGAGCCGAGGGCGGTCTTCTTCTTCAGGACGAGCAAGAAGGGCAAGCTCTACGCACTCAGCTACTGCAACCTGCACGGCCTCTGGGAGAACGAGGTTCAGCTTGAGTGAACTTTCTTTCTTTTCAACTTCAACTGGGGAACTTAATCCCCTTCGGAACCTTTAAATTTTGGTTACGTCTATTCTCTCAGATGAGCGCTCATGGTAGAATATAACCTGGTTATGTCTGTAATAGGCCCGGTGGTGCTGTTTGCAATCTTCGTAACCTGGGATTTAACGAGGAAGGTAGAACGTCTCAGGCTTGGAACGAGAAAGGTCTCGGTTTTAATTCTCATCGGCGGGATTATTACAGCGCTGGGCTTCGTAAGCTATGTTCTCGATATAGACAGACCCCCAGCGGTTCTCTTCGTTATGCTCGGTCCGGTCTTGATAACCTACAGCCTCTCGGAGAGCGGTCTCGTTCAGCCCAAGTTTGAGATGCTGGTTCAGATAGCCCTAATGGTTGGTTCGATAGGGCTGAGCGCCAACAAGATGTTCTACACCATGCTGATGTTTTCGGCGGTCTCGGTTCTGCTACTGATTGACGCGGTCGCCTTTTACCGGTACACCCCTTCCCCCCAGAGGCACTTTGCGAGGCTCGCCTCATGGCTGCTCGTGGCCTTCACCGTGGTGAACGCGGTCAGATACGGCTGCACCCCGGCCTTCGTTCTCTACGTCCTGTCCATAATCATCTGGGTCTCAACGCTGATTTCCCTGGAGTTCTACCTGAAGGACATGGACAAAACTGCCCAGGAAGGCTTATAACTGTCCAGTTCAAAGTCCCTCCGGTGAGGATGCGTGAAGGTCTACAGTCCAGATAAGGAGTGGCCTGAACCTTACAGGGCCGTCATCGAGGAGCTGAGGAAAATCACCGACCCAGTCACCGGCGGGGACATCCTTGATTCCAGCGTTGTTGCGGGTCTTGAGGTCACCGACGACACCCTTAAAATCTGGCTCCGCTTCGAGAGCCACGCCGAGTACAACATCATCGGCGAGAGCCCCATAGCTTACTCCAAGATAATCGGCGACATAATGGAGCGCTTCGCCCTCGTCAAGTTCGACAACGTCTACGTCTACGACCTCGGCAACCACATCGTCGGGAAGTTCGAGAACAGGAAGGGCTACAAACCGGAGGATTTAACTCCGGGGAGTGTTTGAATGGGAATCCTTGATTTTTTAAAGCCGAGAAAAATGCCTAAGAGAAGCCCCCAGGAGGACCTTCCAGAGGAAGTCAGGCGCGTTGTGAAGTTACTTGAGAGAGTTAAAGACCCGGAAACGGACCTCAACATCGTCGAGGAGGTCCTCGTCTACGGCCTCACCGTTGAAGGAAAGCGCGTCGAGGTCTTTCTCCTCATGGCCCGCTCAACTCCGGAGTGCCACGCCTGTCAGATGCTGGCGATAAACGTCCAGAACAGAATCCTGAGGGACGTAGTTTCGACGCTAAAGAATGCGGGCTTTGAAAGGGTGAGGGTTTACAACGAACTCGGCCTGCTGCTCGCCGAGGGATAGCACGCATGCTGGTAAAAGACATTGTCATGCAATATCTGGGCGTAAGAACCTTTGGTTTCCTCTTAATTCCTGATTAAGGTCCTTAAAATTTCAAAACTAATCATAAAAGGGCAAGCAGTCCGCTTTGAGTTCAGTTTACCTTTTGGGTGGTAATTGGTTGTCAATTGTGTTCATTTGGAAGGGGAGGGCTGTTGAGTCCTAAATTCTGGAGTGAGCAGTTTCCTCAAGAGTTTGAACCCTCAGGCGGTTTTGTTCTCGCTTGGATTTTGTTTTCATGAGCTTTTACCCAAAGTTTTTCCCTCAATCTGGTTTCGATTGTTCGGTTTTATCTGGGAATTGGTTTGAGCCTTTGGTTTGGCTTTTGGAGGGTTTTAGTGTCCCCTTTATTTTCAGGTGGGGTTTTAAATGACTTGCAGTGACACGGGTTTCTGGGGTAAGTTTTAAATAAGAGTTTTGAGAGAATATTAGCCGTCCCTTTGGGAGAATTCCCAGACCGTTTCCGTAGAACAGAATTGTGTGGAAAGTTGACGCCCGCCACGCCGCTGGAGGCTATGACGAGCGCGTTTCCGTAGAACATAATTGTGTGGAAAGACTTCGACAGCATAGAGCTACTGTCACCCCGCGTGCTGTTTCCGTAGAACAAAATTGTGTGGAAAGAGGAGTCGGTAATGAGTGGAAAGCCGGTGCTTGTTAGTTTCCGTAGAACAAAATTGTGTGGAAAGCCGGGAAACAGACGAGGGCGGGCCTTTTGCCGTTCCCTGCCCCGCTCAAGTTTTCGTAGAACAGAATTGTGTCAGACTGCTTTGGTTCATTTTCGCTTAGAGGAAAGGAGAAGTTAAAAAAGAAAGCTCAAAGCTCCACCTTTATTCCCGTCTCTTCTTCAACCTCCTCGAAGCCCTCCTTCATGTACTTCGCGAGCTCCTCATCAACGGCGAATAGAACGGCCAGGAACTCCCCGAAGTGCTCCTTCTCCTCATTGGCGACGTCGAGGAAGACGCGCCTGATTTTTTCATCCTCAATGTGCTCCGCCAGCTGTTCGTAAAAGCTTATAGCGTCGAGCTCGGCCTCGATGGCCCAGCGCAGGGCCTGGGCGATTTCCCTCTTCGTTAGGGGTCTGTCCTTCGGCATCTCAAACGGGTATTTCGCGAGCATGGTATCACCTCAGGCTAACTTACCGCCAACCCTAATAACCCTTCACCTCAGGAACTTCGAGACGAAGGGGCTTTCCCCCGGAACGCCCCTCCTAAAGTGGCCGCTCGGTTTCCCGGTGAGGAGTTCCTCGAACCATGCTTCATGCTCAATCTCCTCGTGGAGGATCGCAAGCGCCAAATCATAGGTTCTCGGGTCCTTCCCGAACGTGTAGTTGCATATCTCTGTGTAAACGCCAACGGCACAGCGCTCGGCCTGAAGGAGAACCTCGAGGATTTTCTCAACGGTCGGCTCCTCAGGAAGGTAGGCGTCGCTGCACCAGGCCATCCCCGCGAAGTCCCTCACGTCCCTCGGAAGCTCTCCTCCGAGTTCGTAAATTCTAGGGACTAAGGCCTCGAAGTGGTTCCTGTCCTCGATGCGGGCGTCTTCGATTATCTCCTTTATCGCCTCCCCCTCCAACCCGGCTGAATGGTTCCGCAGGAGGGTGTAGTAGTAATAGGTTGTAAACTCGGCCGCGGCCGCCTTCAAAAGCATCTCCAGAAGCTTGTCCACGTCCAGCCCGGACCTCTCAACGAGTTTTCTGTTGTGTTCCGACATAGGGTTTTCACCAATTATTAGTTGTCTCTTCTACTAAATAAAGCTTCCTATTTAGAAATAATTTCGAAAACGAAACACTTATAAACATCTTTTCGGTAGACCTAATTATGTGGAGCGAAGAGGCCGTTGAAAAACTCAGAGAGATGGGCCACAAGATTACGCCCCAGAGGCTTGAGCTGATAAGGGTTCTCGAGAGGATTGGAAGGGAGCATCCATCGCTGAAGAACGTGCACGACGAGTTGCTGAAGAAGTTCCCGACGATGAGCTTCTCGACGCTCTACTCGAACGTTCTGCTCCTCAGGGAGCTGGGCCTCATAGAGCTGTTCTCCCTTGGAGGGGAGACGCACGTTGAGGTGAACACGAGGCCTCACATAAACGTAATCTCAAGGAACGGCATCGAGGACGTGGACGACCTCATGCTGATAGAGCTGATTGAGAAGAAGACCGGCCGTAAGGTAAAGCTCGTCAACGTCATCGTGGAGTGATAGCATGAGAAAGGCCGCCTTCGTGCTCGCGCTCCTCGTAGTCTTCGCGGTTGCCGTTCACCACGAGGGCAGTGAAACCGCCACGAACTCGGGCTGGAGCCTCAGGGTTGACGGCCTCGTGGGAGACCCGTACACCGTAACCTACGGGGAGCTTCTGAGTTTGCCCGCCGTGAACGTCTCGGCTGTGCTTTACTGCGTTGATAACCCCTCACAGCCCCTTAAGAATGGAACCTGGACGGGAGTTCCCCTCTCCTACCTGATAGAGCGGGCAAAACCCCTCAGGAACGCAACAAAAATCGTTTTCCTTGCGGGAGACGGCTACACAACCGACCTCTGGCTGAGCGACGTTATGAACGACACATCGATAATCCTGGCGTACAGGTTCAACGGGGAGAACATAACTCCCCGCCTCGTCGTTCCCGGCCAGTGGGGCTACAAGTGGATTAAGGACGTCGTTGAAATTAGGCTCGTGGACTACAACTACCTCGGAACCTGGGAGAGGGTCGGTTACTCCGACAGTGCACTCATAAATGAGAGCAGGGGAAGGAGGGCCATGAGTTGAGGCCGAAGACGGCCCTTCTTGTAGTTGAGGCCACTTCCCTTCCGCTTCTCGTTCTCACCGTTCTGATGCTGGTTACGGGATACGCCTCCGTAAGCACTTCAGCGGCGAAATACTCAATTTTCTTCTCGAAAACCCGTGCGGTTGCCTTCCACACAAGCGCTTTCGTTAGAATAGCCCTCGCGGGATTACTAATCCTCCACTCCTACGCCGGAACCCGGCTCCTGAGGGCCAGAATAAAGGGAAAGGTCGGGGCCTTCATCGAGTACACGGTTCTGGCGCTCCTGACGTACCTCTTGTGGGTGCTCGTCGGCGGAATCAGTCAACCTCAAGGCTGAAATCCTGGTAGTCCATCCAGATTCCGGTCTTCATAACAGCGTCGTACTGGGCCTTCAGAAGCTCGTAGTGGCCCTTTTCAATCCTCGCAAGCTCCTCGAAGAGCCTCCTGATGGGCTCGTGCTTCGCCTCCTCCGCGGCCCTTTCGTAGAACTCCCACGTGAGCTTTTCCTGCTCCATACCGATTTTCACGGCATCAACTTCGCTCTCAACGTTTCCGGCATTAACGAGGAGCTTTCCCAAGAGCTCCTCGCTCACAGCCGGCAGTCTGCACTCCTCCGCGACCCTCTCAAGGAACCTCTCCTCGAACTGCTCCCAGTGGTCGGCCTCTTCCCTGGCCAGGAAAAGGAACATCTTCCTGGCCTTTTCGTCCCTAGTCCTTCTCGCGAGGTCGAGGTAAAATTTCATCTCCGCCTTTTCAACCTCGAGTGCGAGGGCAAGGGCCTCAAGCTCGTCCATAAAACCACCGAATTTATTTTTAACCCCCCACCTAATAACCTTTGGGGGACAGAAATGCGCATCGAGAGGGTCGAGAGGCCGGGAGAGCTTAGGGACGAACTGCTGGCGCTGGCCTTCAGGGTTTACCGGGGAACCGGGGGCAGGTATCCGGCCCTCGAATGGGTGGAGAAGAAGCCATCACCCGACGACTTTGAGGGTTTTGCCGGGGTATACGGTCCCTTCCTTGACTTCAGGCTCAGGGAGGAGTTTGACGAGCTTTACGTTGCCAGGGAGTCGGAAATAGTCGGAAGCGTCGCCCTCGTCTATACCTTCAGGGGAAACCCCTGGTGGGTTCCCGAGGAAATTGACCGCGAAAGGTCCGGCCTCGTTGAGTTCCTCATGGTTGACCCCGCCTACTCCGGAAGGGGAATCGGCTCGGCGCTCCTTGAAAAGGCCGTTTCAAGGCTCCGGGAACTCGGAAGGGAGGTCTACGTCATAACGTTTCCGTGGCTTGAGGCCTACCGCTACTACCTCAGGAGGGGCTTCAGGAAGGTTATGGACTACAAACAGTTCGCCGTTTTAAAGCTCGGGGAGGGGTGAGGGGTGCTCTACGTTGAAATACTCGGAAACATGCCCGAGATGGCAGGGGACGAGGTAAAGGCAATGCTCGAACTCAGCTGTGGGAAGGTAATCGGCCGGGACTATCTCCTTCTAAGGGTTGAAGCCCCAAGGAAGTCTTTCCCCTACCTCGACAGGCTCGGGCTGGCCCACGAGTACGGGGAACTGCTCGTTGAGGCGGACTCCGTGGAGGAGCTTCTGGAGAAGGCGAAAGATGTCGAGTGGCCGATTGCTGGAACGTTCAAGGTTGATACGGAGACGATGGCCAACTGCAGGCACAACGTCCTCGACCTCCCAAGAAAGCTCGGGGCGGTAATCCATGCTCAGGGCTTCCGCGTGAACCTATCGAAACCGGACACTGTGGTGAGGGCCTACTGCGGTGAGAGGCTATACGCCGGGATTAGGCTCCACTACTTTGACCCCAAGGACTTTGAGAGGAGGAAGGCCCATCACAGGCCATTCTTCCGGCCGATTTCCCTCCATCCAAGGATTTCGAGGGCGATGGTGAACCTGACAAAAGCTAGGAAAGAGCTGCTCGACCCTATGATGGGCGCCGGCGGAATCCTAATCGAGGCGGGTCTCCTCGGGCTGAGGGTTTACGGCGTTGATATAAAGCCGGAGATGGTTGAGGGAGCAAGGAGGAACCTCCTCCACTACGGGGTGAGGGACTTCGTGCTCAGGCTCGGCGACGCGACGAGGCTCGGCGAACTCTTCCCAGGGAAAAAATTTGAGGCCGTAGCGACGGACCCGCCCTACGGAACGGCGGCAAGTCTCGCCGGAAGAAAGCGGGAGGAGCTGTACAGGAGGGTTCTCGAGAGCATTTACGAAGTTCTGGAAGAGGGCGGCAGGCTGGCAATAGCGTTTCCGGCGAGCTTTGACGGCGTGAGCGAGGCGGAAAGGGTCGGCTTCAGGTTCGTCTCAAAGTACTACCAGAGGGTTCACAAGAGCTTGGATAGGTACTTCTACGTGTTCGAGAAATAAAAATAGGAATCAGAACAGCCACTGGTTCTCGATGCACTCGTCGCACGGCGGCTTCTCGCCGGCTATCGCTTTGAACTTCTTGTAGATGCACTCCGGCAGGCCGAGAGGACAGCGGTCCGGATACTGGCCGGGCCTGACCTTCGTCGGGTCGAGCTTTATCTTGATGTAGGCCTCGTACTCCTCGACCTTCTTCCAAGGCAGGACCTTCGCCCCGTAAATCACGAGCCCGTCGTAAATCTTCGCGTAGTCGCCGATGACGGCGTTCTCCTTGATGATTACGTCCCTGCCAACTACAACTCCCTCGCCGAGTATCGTGTCCTTCAGCTCGGCACGCTCCTTAATTATGTCGCTTCCGAGAAGGATTGAGCGCTTGATGTAGGCCCTGTCCTCTATTATGGTGTTCGGGCCGATGTAGGAGTATGCCTTAATCTTGACGCTGTGCCCTATCTTGACGCCTTCATCCACGTAAACCGGACCCTGAATCTCAACGTCCTCCGGAACCTCTGCACTCTCGGCTATGTAGAAGTAGCCGTTCTCCCTTGCCATCTCATCGAGGGCAATCTGGTGGGCGTAGAAGAAGTCCTCCGGCGTTCCAAGGTCGACCCAGTAGGTTCCCTTCGGCATCCTGTAGGCGTAGACCTGGCCGCGCTCAACGAACCTCGGCAGGATTTCGCGCTCGAAGTAGACCTCCTTGCCCTTCGGAATCTCCTCGAGAACCTTCCTGTTCACGACGTAAATTCCGGCATCGACGAGGTTGCTCTTGGGCCTCTTGGGCTTCTCCTCAAAGTGGAGCACCTTTCCGCTCTCGTCCATCTCGAGAACTCCAAAGCGCTCCGGGTCGTAGACTTTGGTTGCCGCAACGGTTATGAGGCCTTCGTTTTCTTCGTGGGCCTTTATCAGCTCGCGGTAGTCGAAGTTCGTGAAGACGTCACCGTAAATCACTAGGAAGTCGTCGCTCACGTAGTCCTCAACGTTCTTGAGTGCGCCGCCCGTTTCGAGGGGCATCGGGTCGTTGACGAAGCGTATCGTTTTTGGATAGTCTGCCATCTTCTCGTCTATGAACTCCCTTATTTCTCCCCTCATGTAGTGGACCGAGAGAATTACCTCGTCTATCTCAGGGACCTTCTCAAGGGCTTCAAGGATGTACTGAAGGTTTGGCTTGCCGAGAACCGGAATCATCGGCTTCGGCCTCGTTGATGAAAGTGGCCTCAACCTCGTTCCAAAGCCACCTGCGAGAATAACCGCCTTCATTGTTCTCACCGTCTATAGATAAAACTCCCCCTCTTATATATTTTACGGCTATAAAATATATTACTCGGGGTGAAAGGTTTAACGGCGGGTGACAACGAGGGAAAACATCCCATTCTTGCCAAAAAATCCTCTAACTTAGCGGCAAACCGCCTCAAAACCCCGCTTCTCAGGGTAAGAACTTTTCTAATCCTCACGGGATAAGCTTCAAGATGCAGATGGACAGCAAAGGGCATTAACGTTTGCTCCTGTTCAGGTCAAAGGTCGGTTGAAGAACCCTGACCTTGGGAACCACGCACTTTCCGCGGCAAATCCTCCTCAGGGGGCAGGTTTCGCAGGAAGGACCTTTTTCAACTTCCTCAATGTATCCGAGCGACTTGAGAATCTCTATTATCCCCTCAACCTCGTTAACGTCCATCCCGAGTTCCCGGGCTATCTCACTTGGGAACCTTTTTCCCTCGCCGATGAGTCTCAGAACCTCTTCCATCTTGCCCATCTTCACAACCCCAGGGCAGTCCCCACGTGCCATATCAGTATCCCGAGGAGTGAGGCGACGGTTATCATGTAAAGCGTCACGGCCAGCGCCCACTTCCAGTTGCTCTCCGCCCTTATCGCCGCTATCGTGGCTATGCACGGGATGTATAGGGTGGTAACCACAGCCAAGACGTATGCCTGGAGAGGCGTCATGGCGCTTCTTATGGCGTTAACGCTGCCGTAAAGAACGCCGTAGGTTGAGATGACGTTTTCCTTTGCGATTATTCCGAAGAGAAGGCTGACCGCGGCCTTCCAGTCAAGACCCATGAGCCTCATGTAGGGCTGGAAGAAGTGGCCGAGCCTTTCGGCGTAGCTCCTTCCGGTTCCCATCGGCACGGGGTAGTTGCTGAGGTACCATATGAGGATTGAACCAACGAGGATTACCGTGCCGGCTTTCTGGACGAACTCCTTGCTCCTCTCCCACGAGTGAATAAGAAGGCTCTTCCCATCGGGTATCAGGTATTCGGGAAGCTCTATCACGAAGGGGCTTTCCTCGCCTTTAACGAAGAAGCTCACGAGCTTGGCCGAGAGGAGAGCAACAGCTATGGCTATTATGTAAACACTGACCGCCACGAGTGCACGGTTTGAGCCGAAGAACGTTCCGGTGAGGAAGCTTATAACGCTCAGCCTCGCGGAGCACGGGATAAAGGGGTTCACGAACATCGTGACGAGTCTGTCCCGCTCTTCGTCGAGGGTTCTCGTCGCCATTACCGCGGGAACGTTGCAGCCGAGGCCGAGGATGAGGGGAATTACCGCCTTGCCCGGAAGCCCGAACTTCCTCATTATTCCCTCCATGAGCACCGCTACCCTCGCCATATAACCAGAATCCTCTAGGAAGGAGAGGGCCAGAAAGAGCAGGAAGACCAGCGGGAAGAAGCTCAGAACGGAGCCGACACCGCTGACCACACCGTCCACGAGGAGGCCGCGCAGGGTCTCGTTCGCTATGTGGGGTGCGAGCCAGTCACCGAACTTTGAAAAGGCATCGCTGAGGATTTCCTGGGCAGGCATTCCGAAGGTGAACACGAACTTGAAGACGAGGTAGAAAACGAATGCCATGACGAGGAAGCCGTAAACGGGGTGCACGAGAATCTTGTCGAGCTGGTCAGTCAGCGTTTCCCCGGTCTTCCCGTAGCTCATAAACTCATGAGTAAGGCCGTCGATGAACTCGTACTTCTGGCCGGCTATAATCAGGTCCATCGCCCTTCCGTAGCGTTCCTCCGCCTCGCCTATGTGGGTCATTATTTCCTTCAGCTTCTCCTCGCCGAGGTGCCTCAGGACGAGCTTCATAACCTCGTCGTCGCGCTGGAGCAGTTTGATTGCCAGCCAGCGGAGGGGATAGCGGGAGGCCAGCTCGGTTCTCTCAAGGCACTTGGAGATGTGCTCTATCTCCCTCTCAACCTCCGGGTCATATCTCGGTAGAACTGGATTAGTTTTGATTCTTCCGTGCGCCATTTCCCAGATTTTTTCCTTAAGCTTCTCTATTCCGATGCCTTCCTTGGCGCTGAGGGGAACGACGGGCACTCCCAGAGCTTTGGACATCTTTGCAGGGTCTATCCTTATCCCCTTCTTCTCGGCTAAATCGACCTTGTTGAGGGCTATTATGATGTTCTTAAGCCCCATCTCGAATATTTCCATCGTCAGGTAGAGGTTCCTGAGAACAGAAGTTGCGTCAACTACGTTAACCACAACGTCGGGGTTCCCGTTCAGGAGGAAGTTTCTGGCGACGAGTTCGTCGATTGAGTGGGCCGTCAGGGAATACGTTCCGGGCAAATCAACGACGAGAAAACGCTCGCCCCTGTACTCAAAAACTCCCTCCTTCTTCTCAACCGTAACGCCCGGCCAGTTTCCAACGTGCTGGTGCAGGCCGGTTAAGGCGTTGAATATCGTCGTCTTGCCGACGTTGGGGTTCCCTGCCAGCGCCACGACGCGCATTGCCATGCTATCACCTCAGAGCCTTCTCACAAGAACCCTTGCCGCCATTCCCCTGCCGAGCGCCAGTCTGGTTCCACCCACCTGGATTATAACCGGTC
Organism: Thermococcus sp.; assembly: GCF_027066465.1. Lineage (GTDB taxonomy): Archaea > Methanobacteriota_B > Thermococci > Thermococcales > Thermococcaceae > Thermococcus. The sequence goes on along the minus strand of NZ_JAMONU010000009.1, from coordinate 7,594 downwards.
CCCGGGGATAGACCGAGACAACCTGAACAACGGCACCGGGGGCCAAACCCATGGCGTACAGCCTGCTCCTGAAGTTCGGGCCTCCCCTCAGGTCAACGACGATGGCCCTCTCCCCGGGAGCCAGTGAGAGTAAAGGAACAATCATGTCCATCACCGTTAGGTTTTCCTAATTCTGCTTCAGTTTCTCAAAACCCTTAATAAATCTTTGGTGAGCCTAACAAAACTCAGAGGTTCGAACTAAATTCACTCCGGTTTGAAGTCGGGAGAGGGGACAACCTTAAGTATTTCCGCTCCAGAAACATTAATCCCTGGGGGTGATTGCATGAGGTTCAGCCTTGGGGAAGTGTTAATTGGGCCCCTTGACGTTCTTTCAAGGAACGCGGACTTCTTTATCCTGCCCGTGTTCCCGGCCGTTCTGAACGCCATTGCAGAATACCTGAGAGGCCATGTCGGCGGTGCACCGTCGATGCTGTTCGCGCTCATAGCCTACATAGTCTCCCTCATCGTCAGCGGAGCGCTCGTTTACATGGCGAACGAAGAACTGCAGGGGCGGCCCGTTCGCTACAGCGAAGCCGTTGATTCGGCCCTTGAGGTGTTTCCCAACCTGTTGCTTGCCTCGATAATCATAGCGGTTGTCACGGCTATAGGGCTGTTCCTGCTGGTAATCCCCGCTATTGTGTGGCTGTTCTTTGTAATGTTCACCCTTCAGGAGATAGTCATTGAAAGAAAGGAGGCCATCCCGGCCATAGAGGGCAGTATAAGAATCGTTAGGGAAAACCTGGCGGATTTGGTGATATACTTTGTGGCGTTGCTCATAGTGGTCGTGATTGTCGCCTTTCCGCTGTCGTTAATCCCGGTTGGAGGCTATTTCCTGGCCACGATTTTTCTGGAGCCATACGTCTCGGTCTCCCTGACAATGGTCTACAGGGAACTTCAGGAAGGACTGCCGGCAGAGGCTTTTTAACTCCCCCTCTGATTTTTTATCATGCTCAGCGAGGCGGTTGGGGAGGTCAGAGACTTCGCCGAGAGAAGGGGTCTTATCAATAGAAAGATACTCCTAATGTTCTCCGGGGGAAAGGACAGCTCTCTGGCCCTATACCTTATGAAGAAGGCAGGCCTTGATGTTTCTGCCCTCACGTTCTTCCACCGCTGGAGCTGGCGGGAACCCCTGAGGTGGGCGATGCGCTTTACGAAAGAACTCGGAGTCGAGCACTATTTAGTGGACATCACCGAGGGCTTACTGCGCGAGGCTACCGGCAGGAAGGGCCCGGTCTGCATAAACTGCAAGAAGGTCATGCTCTGGAACGCCAAGTGGTTCGCCCTCAACAACGGCTTTGACGTCCTAGCGAAGGGCGACAACGCCAACGACAAGATAATCGGTGCACTGCTCGACCAGTGTAAGATGGACATAAGGCTCTGCGAAATCCCGAGGATAGGACTGCCCTTCTTCCGACCCCTAATCAAGTACCCAGCAGACGTCGTAGAACGGCTCGCCGAGGAAGCCGGCATAAGGCCCTACCGCATGTACGAGCACGCGAGGAGGAGGCAGTGGCGCGAGGGCTGTCCGCTGCAGTACATAGACCGCGAGGAAATCGTCACGGAGGAACTGATGGATTTGGCTTACAGGGTGAACTACGAGGTCAGCAGAATCGCGAGGAAGAAAAAGGTCAGGGTAAGCGTCCGCGTGCCGAGCTTCGAGATAATGGCCTGGAACGCCGACTGGGGGACACTCGAAGAAGTTAAAAAGGTTATCGAAAAGTTCAAACGGTGATGAGAATGGACTCGAGGTGGCTCTGCTACCCCCACCTCTGCGGGGTAACCCACGTAGGGGCCAGGGACAACAACGAGGACGGCTTCATCGCTGAGAAGCTTCCTGATGGCTATTTGGTTGCCGTCGCCGACGGCATGGGCGGGCACGCCGCGGGCGAGGTCGCGTCGGCGATTGCCCTTGAGACCGTAATCGAGACCTTTAAGCGGGAATACGAGTGCGGGATGGAAGGGAAGCTCCTCCGCCTTCTTCTTAGAAAATCCCACGAGCTTGCCAACTCAAACGTCCTTCTGGAGGCGGTGGGGGATAGAAAGGGCATGGGGACAACCCTCACTACGGCGGTGGTCAGGGGAGGAGAGGTATTTCTCGCCAACACGGGCGACAGCAGGGCGCAGTTGATTAGAAGGGGAAAGATAGTGGCCATGACGAGGGACCACAACCTCCTCCGGGAACTGCTTGACAGAGGCTTCGTTCTGAGTAAGAGGGAAGCCATGGAGGCATCGAGGAGGCTCACCCACGTGATAGGCGGGAGGGGAAAGCGCTTCGCCGTCGACCTTTACCGGTGGGAGGCGAAACCGGGCGACTGGCTCCTTATGAGCACCGACGGCCTTCACGACTACGTTGAACCTGAAAAGATTCTTAAAATTCTTGAGGAAGAAGAGGACCCCCGCAAAGCTACGGAAGAGCTTCTTGAAGAGGCCCTTCCGGTGACCTGGGACAACGTTACGATAATCCTCTACCGGTGGTTCTGATGCTCCCGCTCGGAAAGCTGAGAAACGACGTCCTGCGGGAGGTAATCTTCCAGAACCTAGGCATCGAGGACGCCAAAGTGGTATACGGGCCGAGGGAGGGCTTTGACTCGGCTGTTCTCGAGTACGACGATGAGAACTACCTCGTGGTAGCAACCGACCCGACGCTCGGCGTTCCCGCTGAAGCCTTCGGCTTCTTCACCTACCATTTTGCCTCAAGCGACGTTGCCGTCTTCGGGGCGAGGCCGAGGTGGCTCGTGGTGGATTTTCTCCTCCCGCCGGGAACAACGAAGGAGTTTCTCCAAAAAGCAATGGAGGACCTCAACCGGGAGTGCGAGCGGTATAAAACGGCGGTAATCGGCGGACACACCGGAGTTTACCCCTCGATTTCCGGGCCAACCGCAACCACAACGGCAATGGGGCTCGTGAGGAAGGAGGAGCTCAAGCTTCCCCTCGCGAGGCCGGGGGACAGGATAATCGTCACGAACAAAGTCGCTCTTGAGTTCGCGGTTTCCTCAGCATACTTCCGGGCTGAAGAGCTGAGAAAAGTTCTAACTCTCAGGGAGATAGAGGAGCTACGCTCGCTCTACAGGCTTGAAACGGTTCTTCCTGACGCGCTGATAGCGAAGCCATTCGTCAGGGGGATGCACGACGCGACGGAAGGTGGTTTAACGGCGCTCCACGAGATTGCAGACAACTCAGGGGTGGGCTTCAGGGTCTATGCCGAGAGGCTTCAGCTTAACCCCCTCGTGAAGAGGGTTCTCGACTTCTATAAGCTGGAACCGTGGAGCGTTTCATCGACGGGAACGCTGATAGCGATAACCCCTCCAAAAAAAGTTAGTCGATTAATTGAAGAATTACATAAAAATGGGATTAGGGCCTTCGAGCTCGGCGGGTTCACGGAGGAGAAAGAGAGGGTTCTCGTAGAGGATAGCGGGGAGAGACCCTTCCCGGAGTTTGACGGCGACCCCTATGTGGAGCTCTACGCGGCGCATCACGGGGATTGAAATGAGATACGACTTAGCGAGCTACGTCTATGAACCCATCAACGGTCTTCTCGAAAGGCCTACTGGAATAAGAAACGCGCGAAAAAGGCTGATTTCTCAGGCTAAAGGCAGGGTTCTCGAGCTTGGCGTGGGAACGGGCCTGAACCTTCCGCTTTACAGGAACGTTGAGGAGGTTATCGGCCTCGACATCAGCAGAAAAATGCTCGAGAAGGGGGAAGGAAAAGGACTGAAGTCCCGGTTAAGCTGATTCAAGCGGACGCAAGAGACCTCCCATTCCCGGATAGAAGCTTCGACACCGTGGTTTCTACCTTCTTTCTCTGCGTCATTCCGGAGAAGGAAAAGATTATTCGAGAGATAAGGCGCGTTTTAAAACCTCCCGGCCTTCTCCTCGCGATGGAGTGCTCCCATCCTGATAACCGGGCTTTCGGGGCGTTGCTATCAGGGGTAAGTGTTTTAACTTCACGGCTCACGGGAACGGACTTCAGAGCCGAGGTTCCGGCGCTCCTTCGGAGGGAAGGCTTTAAAGTTGAGGAGGAAAGGCTCGTCAACGGTGCCGTAAGGCTCATCAGAGCCTCTCCAGAACGAGAATGAACGCTATCCTCGGGAAGAGCCAGCGGAGGCTTTTCGCCCTAAAGCCCCTCCTCTCGAACTCCCCTCTAAGTTCCTCCGGCGAGGGAAAGGCGTCTATTGAGCTGACAAGGTGTTCGTAGGCTTTTCCGTTACCTGTGGTCAGCTTCCCGATGATGGGAACAACCGTTCTCGTGTAGAGCCAGGCCATCCTCCCGAGGAGAGATGGGCTCTTTGAGAACTCAAGGATTACGAGCCTTCCGCCAGGCTTCAAAACGCGGTGGAGTTCATTTATGGCTTTTTCCCTGTCGAAGAAGTTCCTGAGGCCGAAGGCGACGCTGACAATGTCGAAGCTTCCATCGGGATAGGGCATCTCCTCGGCAGTTCCGACGCTCAGCTTCGCGAAGGGAACCTTCCTCCTCGCTATCCTGAGCATCCCCTCACTGCAGTCGAGGCCGTAGAACTCGCCGGATAGGTTTCTCTTTTCAAGCCTCTTCCTCATGCAGAGCATCATGTCCCCTGTTCCGCAGGCCACGTCGAGGATTTTTAACGGCCTTTCGCGAACCTCAAGGGACTTTAAAACCTCCTCGCAGGCCTTTCTCCTCCACAACCTGTCGAGACCGAGGCTTATCAGCCTGTTGGTCAAATCGTAGCGCTCCGCGATGCTGTCAAAGAGCTCCTTTACCACTCTCCCCCCTCCCAAGGACCTTCTTTATCTTCGCGGGCCTTCCGCCTATGAGGTAGACCCTGTCCGCAATTTTAAAGAGCTCCTCGAGCTGGTGCGAGACGACAAGAACACCTTTTCCAGAATTGGCTAATTCCCGAATTATGGAAAGAAGTTCTTCTTTGGAGCGCGTGTCGAGGCCGGTAAAGGGCTCGTCCAGAATCAGGACGTCGAAGTCCATGAGCAGGGAGCGCAGGAGAGACGCCTTCCTCCTCGTCCCCCCGCTCACTTCCTTTGGATAGAGGTCGAGGTAGTTCTCCAGGTCGAGCCTCTCCACGTATTCGAGCCTGCACTCCTTTCCCCTGAAGCGGGCCGGCAGGCAGACGTTGTCCCTCAGCCTCTTCCACGGCAGAAGGTAGTCCTCCTGATAGAGAACGGATGGGTTCTTTACGAAGACCTCGCCCGAGTCCGGGTTCTCAACTCCGGCCAAAATCTTCACGAGGGTGCTCTTCCCCGTCCCGTTCGGCCCGATGAGGCCGACCACCTCGCCGGCCCTAACCTCAAGGCTAACCCCGTCGAGTATGGGCTCGCTGAAGGACTTTCTAAGGTTTCTCACCAGTACCAGCCTTTCACCCATTCCTCGAGCCTCCTCAGGAGTAGCTGGTCGAGGGCTATCATGAGCAGGATTAAGAGCAGTGCCCAGGCAAAAACACCGGCTTTAATTCCCAAATCGTAGGAGTAGACGAGCCGGTAGCCGATTCCGCCGGCGGAGCCAAAGGCCTCGGCAACGACGCTTATCCTGAGCGCTATTCCCAAAGCAACTCTGCCTGCCGAAACCATCTCGGGGAGCGTTCCCGGGACGATGAAGTGCCGGTAGAGCTGAAGCTTTGAGGGTTTGAGGAGAACTATCAGCGGGCGGTATTTTTCTACCACCTTCTCGCTCGAGCTCACCCCAGCTGAAAGCAGTGCCGGGAAGGACGCCATCGCGGTAACGAGTATCGTCGCGATTGAACTCGTAACGCCGAAGAGCATTATGAAGACTATCGTCCAGACGAGGACCGAGACGCTCTGGAGGAAGACGTTTAAAGCGTTCAGAAAGTCCCTGAAGGCCCTTGAGTAGAGTGCCAGAAGCATCGCGAGGCCCGTCAGAAGGGAAGCGACCAGAAAGCCGGAGAAGCTGTGGTAGAGCGTCAGCAGGAGCGAGGAGAGGATTAGGGAAAGCCCGACCTCGCGGTAGAACGCTAAAGTCTCAGCTGGGGTTGGGATTAGGGCCGGATACAGGTGGGACAGGACGAGCCACGAGGCCAGTGCAAAGAGGAAAAGGTAGAGCCAGCCCCTCATGCTCAACCCCTGTAGAAGATGTCGAGGTTTTCCGGATTTTCCTTGAGGTAGCCCCCGAGGTAGGCCAGCTTCCACTCGCTCTTGATGCCCCTTATCAGCTCATCGTTGAGCCTCTCGTCGTTGACTTCCGTTCGATTATAGAGAATGTCCAGCGTTTTTTCATCGAGGTGGTAGAGCTTTCCGAGGATTTCCTTCGTCTCGGCGGGGTGAGTTTTCCAGAACTCGGCGCTCTCAATCTGGGCCTTTATGAAGGCATCAACCAAATCCTTATGCTTTTCAAGGAAGTTCTCCCTGACGACCCAGACGAGCATTACCGGCGGTCCCTGAACTATGCCGCGCTCTTTCGCCTCGTTCCAGAGCTCTGAAAACGTCGCTATCACCGTGTAGTTCTTGGCCATAAGCTGGCTCACAATCGGCTCCCAGATTACGACGGCGTCAACGCTTTTGAGCGAGTCCTCAACCGAGCCGGGCGGGACGTTCACGACTGTGTAATCCTCTGGAGTGAGGTTGTAGAGGACCTTCATGTAAGCTTGAAAGAGCTTGAAGGTTCCCGAGGCGATGACGGCACCGATTTTCTTGCCCTTCAGCTCTTCAGGCTTCATCTTCTCCTTTCCGATTATCGCCTGGTTCTGGAACATGTCAACGCCGATGATTTTAATCTTTACACCGCTCTGCGCCAGCTTCGCCGCCATCTCGGCGGGAATGACCGCGAAGTCTGTCTCGCCCTTTTCGAGAGCCGCTATTATGTCGGGGGTCTTGCCGAGCCTGAGAACCTCGACCTTGAAGCCGTTCTTTCTGTCAAAACCCTTGGCCCCCATTATGTCGAGCGTGCTGATTCCTCCAAGTAATGTCGCGGCTTTAACGGTGGGAAGCTCGTTGGTGTTCGTTGGTTTCGTCGAGTTCGAGCTTATGCAACCCGAAACCATCACAACCAGCCCGATTAGGAGCAATGCCAGAGCTTTTCTCATTCAAACCCCTCCTAAAAGCTTGTCCGCTATGGCCGAAAGCGTGAGGATTAGGCCGATTGGAATGTTGAGGTTAAACGCTTTTGGAACGTTGTCAATGCTCTTCCAGACGATTGCGTTCTCGTAGAGGATTAGGGCGCTCGAGACGAGCCAGCCGGTTAAATAAACCCGGCCGAGGCCGTAGAGGAATCCAGCCAGGCCGAAGAGGGCTATAGCGAGAAGATGGAAGGCGAGGGCAATCTTGAGGGCCTTCTCTATGCCAAACCTCGCGGGAATGCTTCCGACGCCGTGCTCTACGTCGAACTCGTAGTCCATTATCGTGTATATCGTGTCGAAGCCGGCCACCCAGAAGAGAACTCCAAAGAAAAACGCCCAGGGAATCCGCGCGAGAACTTCTATGAAAGGAGCGTTTCCTCCTACAGCTATAGTTCCGCCCGCAACTGCCAGGGCGAGCGTTAATCCGAGGTGGAGATGGGGGAAGCTGTGCTTCCTCTTTGCCCCAGAGTAGCTCATCGCTATCAACCAGGGAATCG
>NZ_JAMONU010000008.1 GCF_027066465.1 Thermococcus sp. | reverse complement strand
AAGGCCAGCGCGAGGGGAGGCCGGGTTCTCGTGAACGAGTTCGAGAGGGAGGGCAAGAAGACGATACTGTTCGTGATGGACCCTCACGGAGGCCTCGTGGGAACATCGGTGGAGAACCCGATGGAATACGGCATCCAGCTGATATCGTCGCTCGCGTACTACTTCGCCAAGAGGGGTTACAACGTCGGTCTCTACGTCATGGGCTACGGGAAGCTCATAATGCCCTCCTCCGGAATGAGGCAGCTGTATACCATCGTCAAGACCCTGCTGGAGCTTGAAGACGTCCCGCCGAAGGAAGAGAGCTTTGCCCTCGCCGTTGGAAGGCTGAAATCGACGATACTCCGCTACACCCCGCTGATAATCTACGTTGGGAACGTTATCCCGGAGAACCTCCCCTCAATCGAAGGAGGAATACGGAAGCTGAGGGGTCTCTACAAGCTCAGGCGCCTTCCCTTCCTGCTCTTTGACGTCTCGGTGTACCAGACGATAGACAGGGACGCCGGCCTTCTCGTCGAACTCAAGAAAAGGGCGATACACAGACGCCTTTCCGGCGGCGTCTACGTCCTCCCATGGAACCCCGCGAAAGAGGGTGTAACCTCTGTTGTTACAAAAACCGTGAGGTTGATAAGATGAAGTCGGAGGGAGTGATTGGAGCCGTCAGGTTCCTCCTGGCCCTTCCCCTGGTGGTTCTGATGGCGAGGCTACTCCTCTCCATAAACCCCCTTGTGAGATACCTTTCCCTCGCCGCGTTTTCTCCCGAAAAGATAATCTACGCCCTCCTGTTCATAGCCGTTTTCTACCTCACCTTCGAGGGCAGGTCGATAGGAAAGCTCGCGACCCTCGTGTACCTGTCTTACTTCGCATACCTCGTTCTGACGGTTTCTCCCTTCGTCCACACGGCCTTTCCCCAGTCCCAGAAGGGTTTCGTTCAGCTCATCGGCAAGTACCTCACAATGACGCCCAAGGAAGCGTTCCTCTCAATGCCCCTCCTCCTGCTTATCTCGATAGCCGACGACTACCTCCTGTTCCTTCAGAACAGGGGAGCGTCGCTGTCTTCTCTGGGCGTTCCAGAGGGGGATGTCTGGGAGGTCGTGTATCCCTCGCTGATAACGTTTGCCCTGGCCGTTGTGTTCTCCCTGGTGCTTTTCACCTGGGTTCTGGGCTACGTCAAGTCTAGGACGCTCCATCTCGGAAGCCTCGGCTACTTCCTTCCAGCGCTTCTTCTAATAGCCCTTGGAACGTCCATAAGCCTCGGCCTGTGGGAGAGGAGGCGCGCCGAGAGAACCGTGGTCGTTATAAAGACCCGCGTTCCCCTTGGTAAGGGAGGCTCATATCGGCTTGAATGGGGAGATGAACCGCTTCTCATCGTTAATCCGGGAGAAAAAGCAGAGGAACGGGAACTCATGATTGTTCGCAGGGCGGAAAAGGCTCCAAAGTTCGTAAAACTTGCTGTCGGTGAAAAAAGGGACGTTCTCAGGAGGGTCAAGGAAAGCGTTGATGGTGACAATCTGTTCGTTCTGTACTCCAACCTACCGCCCAAGGAAATCTAAAAGGATAAAAAGTCCAGCTCCAACGTACCGCTATGAACTCCACGCCGGTCTTCCTGCTCGCCCTGCTGTGGGACATCCTCCTTGGGGAACCACCTGTTAAGCTCCATCCCGTAGTCTGGTTCGGAAGCATAGCTGGCTTTCTCGACGGGAAGTGGAAAAGAAAAGGCCCCCTTCCAGATTTTCTCGCAGGGACTCTAACGGCCCTCACCGTCATCGCCTTCGCTTTGGTCCTTTCGCTCCTTCCCCGCTACCTTCCCTTCCCGCTGAACTACGTCTTGGCAGTTTACCTACTGAAAAGCTCCTTCGCGGTAAGGAGCCTCCACGAGCACATAGAGAGGACTGTAACTGAGGACATCGAGGAGAAGCGGAAGGCCGTCTCGATGATAGTGAGCAGGAACGTTGAAACCCTTGATGAAGCTCACCTCAACTCCGCCTCGATAGAGAGCTTGGCTGAAAACCTCAACGACTCTGTAATCGCTCCACTGTTCTACTTCCTCCTCTTCGGCCTCCCGGGAGCTCTGCTCTACCGCGCGGTGAACACGCTCGATGCCATGCTCGGCTACCGGAGCGAGCGCTACGAGTTCTTCGGCAAGTTTTCAGCGAGGCTGGACGACGTCCTCAACTTCATTCCCGCCCGCTTGACCGTTCTCCTATACCTCCCGCTCGGCGGATTGAAGGTTCTCAGGCACTACCGCCTTGCAAAGTTCAAGATAAACTCCGACAAGCCGATGTCAGCTATGAGCGCCGTCCTTGGGGTCTGGCTTGGGAAGCCCGGCGTCTACCGCTTCCCGGGCAGGGAGCCGAAAAACGAGGACATCAGGAGGGCCCTTAAGGTTTACTGGTTCGTCGTTGCCGAATGGATTGGAATCGTCCTTCTACTCCTCGCAACGGGGGTGTGTCCATGCTTGAGCCCGTGAAGTTCTCGACCTATCACGGAGGCGCAAGGGAGGAAGGTTTGCTCGACTTCTCGGCGTCGCTCAATCCTTACCCCCCTGAGTGGCTCGACGATATGTTCCGGCGAGCGAAGGAGATAAGCGACCGCTACCCCTACTACGAGAGGCTTGAGGGGAAACTCGCCGAACTTGTCGGCGAGCCTCTAACCGTAACGGCCGGCATCACCGAGGCGCTCTATTTACTCGGAATCCTCGCGCTCCGCGGAAAGAAGGCGATAATACCGGAGCACACCTACGGCGAGTACGAGAGAACAGCGAAAATTTTTGGAGCGAGGGTCGTCAAAGGCCCGAACGAACCGGGAAAGCTGGCAGAACTCGTCGAGAGAGGCTCGGTCGTCTTCTTCTGCAACCCCAACAATCCCGACGGAAAGTTCTACCGCGTTGGGGAGCTCAAGCCACTCCTCGATGCGGTGGAAGAGAAAGGGGCACTCCTCGTTCTGGATGAAGCGTTCATAGACTTCGTGAAAAAGCCGGAGAGTCCGGAGGGGGAGAGCATTGTAAAGCTCAGGACCTTCACCAAGAGCTACGGTTTGCCGGGAATAAGGGTCGGCTACGTTCTTGGTTTTGAAGAGGCTTTCAGAAGCGTCAGAATGCCGTGGAGCATAGGCTCGACTGGAGTTGCCTTTCTCGAATTCCTTATCGAAGACGGCTTCGAGCACCTCAGGAAGACGATGCCCCTCATCTGGCGCGAGAAGGGGAGGCTTGAAAAAACCTTAAACGTTAAAAGCGACGCAAACTTCTTCATCAAGCGCGTTGGGAACGCTGAGGACTTTGTTGAGGCCATGAAGAAGCGCGGAATCCTCGTGCGGAACTGTGCGAGCTTTGGACTGCCGGAATACGTGCGCTTTTCGGTGAGGAAGCCAGAGGAGAACGACAGGCTTATCAGGGCGTTCAAGGAGCTGGGAGAAGGGTTTTAAGATTGAAGCTGATTTCACTTTGGTGGTCTTATGCATGAGCTCTACACCGTTCTGGCCGAGTACTACGACGTGATTTATCGGAAAAGGGCCGAGCGGGTTAAGGATGAGATTGACTTCGTTGAGGAGCTGTTCCGGAAAGAGGCCGAAAGAGAAGTAAAGAAAATCCTTGACCTCGCCTGCGGAACAGGGATTCCGACGCTCGAACTCGCGAGGCGCGGTTACGAGGTTACCGGCCTCGACCTCCACGAGGAGATGCTGGCAGTTGCGAGAAGAAAGGCCGAAAGGGAAGGGCTTAGCGTCGAGTTCATTCAGGGAAACGCGCTTGAGCTCGACTTCGAGGAGGAGTTCGACGCGATAACCATGTTCTTTTCATCAATCATGTATTTCGATGATTCTGCAATTCAGGAGTTATTTAATTCTGTAAACCGGGCGCTGAAAGAGAGCGGGATTTTCATAGCGGACTTTCCCTGCTGGTACTACGGCGGAAGGGACGGCCCGATAGTGTGGGACGAGCGGAAGGGCGATGAGCGATTAATCATAACCGACTGGCGCGAGGTGGAACCTGCTTTTCAGAAGCTCCGCTTCAAGAGGCTCGTTCAGATAATCAAACCGGACGGGAGCGTTAGGGCCTTCATGGTGGACGATGAGCTCAACATTCACACGCCGAGGGAGATGAGGCTTCTGGCCGAGAGGCACTTCAGGCGGGTTAAAATCTATGGAAACCTTCACGAGCTGAAGCCCAACGACAAGAGATACTGGCTGGTTGCCGTTAAGTAGCAAACTTTTTAAGCCCTGGCTCATTTCAGCGCACTGGTGGTGCCTATCGTCCACCGTAACACCAGTTCCCTGCTTTAAATCGGCGCTTTTCCGGGTTAAGTTAG
>NZ_JAMONU010000007.1 GCF_027066465.1 Thermococcus sp. | reverse complement strand
GGAACGGAATCCGCGTCAAGATGATTACCGGCGACCACATAGCGATTGCAAAGCAGATAGCCAAGATTCTCGGTATCGGAACCAGAATATACACGGCCGACGAACTCGACAGGGCTAAGGGACACGAACTCGTGGAGCTTTGTGAGAAGGCCGACGGCTTTGCGCAGGTCTATCCAGAGCACAAGTTCAAGATAGTCAAGGCCCTCCAGGAGGCCGGCCACAAGGTCGCGATGACGGGAGATGGAGTCAACGATGCCCCAGCCCTGAAGCAGGCGGACGTTGGAATCGCCGTCTCGGGAGCAACTGACGCGGCCAGAGCAGCGGCCGACATAGTTCTACTGGCGGCTGGAATAAGCGTTATCAAGAACGCCATCGTCGAGGCCAGGAAGATATTCCAGAGGATGTACAGCTACGTTGTCTACCGTATCACTGAGACAATCCGCGTGCTGTTCTTCATAACGCTCAGCATACTCGCGTACAACTTCTATCCAGTGACGGCCGTAATGATAATCCTCCTAGCTTTGCTCAACGACCTGCCGATAATCACCATCGCCTACGACAACGTCAAAATCAACCGCTGGCCCGAGAAGTGGAACATCCGCGAAATCCTAACGGTGTCAACAATCATCGGAAGCATGGGCGTCATAGAGACCTTCCTCCTGCTCTGGATAGCAATAAACTACTTCCACATCTCACCCAAGACGGCAACTGGCCTGGCACTGCTCCAGAGCATCATCTTCCTGAAGCTCGCGGTAGCGGGACATCTGACGATATTCGTCACGAGGACGAGGGGGCCGTTCTGGAGCATAATGCCCGGCAAGTGGCTCCTCTGGAGCGCCGTTGGAACGAAGATAGCGGCGACGCTCATAGTGGTCTACGGACTCGGAGTTGCGGCAATAGGCTGGAAGTACGCCGGCTTCGTCTGGCTCTACTGTATCATATGGTTCTTCATCGAGGACCTCACAAAGAGGGCCGCCTACAAGTTCTTCAGCTGGGAGGTCAAACACCAGCGCCACAAGGCGGCCTTCTGAAGGTCTTCCCTTTCTTTTTAATTTAAAAACAGAAGAAACGGCTCACCTTCTTAGAACTATGCTCGCGTAGCCCACGACGGCTTCTGTACTTCTGCTGACCTCGTAGCTCGTCGTGTAGTGGAGAAGCTCACCCTCCACAGCTCCGGCGAGGCGGGAGTAGACTATCGCGCTACCAACCGCTGCGGGTCCGCACATCGTGTGCCTCATCTCGCGGAGCTCCCTGAAGAGACCGTCAACGTCGAAGTCGAGGATTCTCCTAATCAGCCTGAAGTCCCACTCCCTTATCCTGTGGGGCAGTTCGTTAGCCCTCACCCTGAAGGGCACGTAGCCGTAAACCGGGCCGTAGTGCATGAAGTCGGTGCTCGCTATCACAACGACGTCCCTGCCAAGTTCCTCGCTCGCCTCGAATATCGCCTTTCCGAGGGCCCTCGAAACTTCCTCGTCCTGAATGCCGAGGGTTATCGGAACGATTCTAACTTTTTTCCCCGCGAGTTCGCTGATGTACTGGATAAAAGGCACTTGGACCTCAATGGAGTGCTCGTATTTGTGGGCAAGCTCGTCCAAATCGGCTATGCCGGAGAGCTTGGCAATCAGCTTTGCCATTTCCCCATCGACCTCGATGCTCCCAAGCGGGGTGAGCCACTCGCCTCCGGGGTAGACTGCTATCGGCGAGCCCAGGCCGGTGTGATTCGGTCCCAGGATTACGAAGGTCTCGGGCAGGCCGTCCTCGAAGATGGCCTTGTAGGTTCTTGATGCAGTGTAGCCCGAAAAGACGTAGCCGGCGTGGGGCGCGACTCCAGCGGTTATCCTCCTCTCGCTACCCTCTTCACCGAGGTCTTTGAAGAACTCCTCCAGCATCTCGATGAGCGCTTCGTCAGATGGATAGAAGCTTCCCGCCACCGCTGGATACCTTATCACCGTCACCACCTCCGAAGTTAGTTGGCGCGAGAGTTTAAATACTTTAAGTTAGTTTAAGTCCCGAGCCGGTAAGCACGGGAACGACCTTCGAACCGGGGGCAACCGCACGTTCTCTCAAGAGCTTCATCAGGGCGGGATAAACAACCGCCGAGGTGGGCTCGACGAGAAATCCCAGCTTCCTAAGCTCCCGAAGTCCTGTGAGCGTCTCGTCTTCCCCAACGCTCACGCAGAGACCACCGGTTTCCCTCAGCGCTCTTCTCATCTCCTCAAGTCTCGGCGGTTCGGGAATCGCTATCCCCTCCGCGAGGGTGTTTTTCACTGCCGAGCGCTCACAGATGCTCTCATAACCTGAAGCCTGAACGGCGACGAGCCTCGGAAGTTCTTCAATCTTCCCCATTGCTTTCAGCTCGGAAAAGCCCTTCCAGAGACCTAGAAGGAGGGTTCCGCTTCCGGTTGGGGCAAGAACCCAGTCGGGAACTCCGAGTTGCTCGTAGATTTCAAAAGCGATGGTCTTGGTGCCCTCCAAGAAGTAGGGATTGAGCCAGTGGGAGACGTAGGTGATTCCGCTCCGCTCGGAGAACTCGACCGCGCGCTCGTGGACGGTCATCCTGTCGCCCTCAACGTAGTGGACCACAGCACCGAGTCTCTGGAGGAGAGAGAGCTTGCCGGGACTCGTATCGTAGGAGACGAAGGCATGAACGCGGATTCCGTTTGCAAGGCCGTAGAGCGCGAAGCTAAGTGCGGCGTTGCCAGAGCTGTCGAGGACGACCTCTGTGATGCCCTCGTCGAGCAACTTTGATACTGTGACCCAGGTCCCCCTGTCCTTGAAGGAACCGCTCGGCTGGAGGTAGTCGAGCTTAAAGAAAACCCCAACACCGTTGATTTCAAGCCCGCTCACGGGCGTAACCGCCGGAACAGGGACGACTTCCCCTTTAGCGGGCAGATACCTGCGGTAGCGTCTCACGTCGAGGAACTGCTCCGGTGTAAAGGTCTCTGGGTTCCGCTCAACGAGGAGCGTTCCCCGCAGTTGCAGGTAAGGCGAAAGGTTTCTGGATAAGTTCTCCCGCATCGGGAACAGCGCAACATAGCATCACCTTTTTAGGCTCTGACGTAGAGTTTAACCATACGAACCTTAAAAGGGTGGTTGAGGATGGTTGAGAAGTTCGTTTCGGCTGAGAGACCGCAGACGGAGGAGGGAATGCAGTATCACATAGCCTGCAGGCCAGGTGACGTCGCGCGCTACGTTCTCCTGCCGGGCGACCCGGAGAGGGTGCCCAAGATAAGCTCCCTCTGGGACGAGGCAAGGGAGATAGCCTTCCACAGGGAGTACAGAACGCACACCGGCAGATACAAGGGCGTCCCAATAAGCGTCACCTCGACGGGAATAGGCGGGCCTTCGACGGCGATAGCAGTGGAAGAGCTTGCCGCAATAGGGGCCGACACCTTCATAAGGGTCGGCTCGACCGGTGCAATCCAGCCGGGAATCGAAATCGGCGACCTGATTATAGCAAAGGCCGCGGTAAGGTTCGAAGGAACCTCAAAGCAGTACGTCCGCGTCGAGTATCCGGCCGTTGCGGACCTTGAGGTAACGCTGGCCCTAATCGAGGCCGCCGAAACCCTTGGAGTCCGCTACCACATAGGCATAACGGCCTCAACGGACAGCTTCTACCTCGGCCAGGGCAGGCCCGGATTAAACGGCTACTTCCCGAGCTTCGCAAGGAACATCCTCGACGACCTCAGGCAGGCGAGGGTTACGAACTTCGAAATGGAGGCTGCTACATTGTTCACACTGGCGAACATCTACGGCCTGAGGGCGGGTTGCGTCTGCGCGGTCTTCGCCAACAGGGTTACCGATGAGTTTGGAAAGGCCGGAGAGAAAGAGGCCGCGATGGTGGCAAGCGAGGCGGTAAAGATACTGGCCGAATGGGACGAGGAGAAGGGGAAAGCGGGCAAGAAGGTGTGGTTCCCTGGCTTGAGGGGTTGATATGGACGAGAGACTCCTCAGGGTCAGGGGCCTCCTGAAGGAGGGCAGGCTCGACGAGGCAAAAAGGGAAGCGGCCCGAATAGCCGACCCATACTGGCGCTCCTACGCAATGAAATGGCTTGCAGAAGCCCTTTCGGAAAGGCCGGAGGAGGCAGTTGAAGTCGCCCTCTCAATAGAGGAGCCTTCAATTCGAGACGAAGCCCTCCGCTCGCTTGTTTACCTTTTTTCGAGGGAGGGCAGGTTTAAGGAAGCTGTGGAAACAGCGAGGAAAATCAAAAACCAGTTCCTGAGAAAGAAAGCCCTCAGAACCGTTGGCAATTTCCTCGCAAAGGCTATAGCCGAGAGGGGCGCGGGCATAAGGCTCAGCGACCTAAACCTCGATGAGAGAGACCTCGAGGACCTCAAGCCCCTTCCGTATGGAATTGTGTACAAAGACGGAAAGCTGATGCCCGGCTCCACCC
>NZ_JAMONU010000006.1 GCF_027066465.1 Thermococcus sp. | reverse complement strand
AAGGACGAGCTCGGCAGGAACCTTGCCCTCAGGTTCTGGGACTGGGGGATTAAGACCGCTATAAGCGTTGCCGAGGTTCGCTACTCCACGGACCTGCCGATTATAGCCACCGGCGGAATGCGCGACGGGATAACGATGACCAAAGCCCTCGCGATGGGCGCGACCTTTGCAGGGGTGGCGTTACCCCTCCTCAAGCCCGCTGTGAAGGGCGACGTCGAGGGGGTCATCAGAATTCTGAGGCGCTACATCGAGGAGATAAGGAACACGATGTTCCTTGTCGGAGCGAGAAACGTCGAGGAGCTGAGGAGGGTCCCGCTCGTTATCACTGGCTTCACGAGGGAGTGGCTCGAGCAGAGGATTGACTTAAAGGAGTATTTAAAAGCCCGTTGAGTTTTTAGGCGTCTCTCTGAATACTCACCTTTTTAAACCCTCGTTCAGAGTAATGCCCAACGCACCCCCGCGCCTCAGGAGGGGCCCGGGGCGGGAGGATGATTGAGATGATAAAGGTCTACACAATCAGCGGTTACGAGGAAGTCGGCAAGAACATGACGGCCGTTGGCTACTCCGACGGCAGAAGGGAAGAGGTAGTGATAATCGACATGGGAATAATGCTCGACAGGGTGATGATTCACGAGGACACGAGCATTCAGAAGTTCTCCGACAAGGAGCTTCAGAAGCTCGGCGCGATTCCCGACGATAGAATCCTGTGGAAGAGCCGGAACAAGAAGGTTGTCGCGATTACGCTCACCCACGGCCACCTCGACCACATCGGCGCGATAGCCAAGCTCGCCCCACACTATCCGGACACGCCCGTCTATGGGACTCCCTACACGATTAAGCTCGCAAAGAGCGAAGTGAAAAGCGAGGAGTACTTCGAGGTTAAGAACCCCATGTACGAGACGAACTACGGCGAGATAGTCCAGGTGAGCGAGAACCTCGCGATTGAGTTCATACGCATCACCCACTCGATTCCTCAGGCGGCTATGGTTGCGATACACACCCCTGAAGGCGTCGTTCTCCACACCGGCGACTTCAAGTTCGACAACAACAACCCGCTCGGCGAGAGGCCCGACTACAAAAGGCTGAAGGAGCTCGGAAAGGAGGGCGTCAAAGTTCTCATCGCTGAATCCACGCGCGTTGCCGAACCGACGAAGACGCCGAGCGAGGCAGTGGCTCAGATGCTCCTCGAGGACTTCTTCCTCTACGAGGGCATGGACGAGAAGGGATTGATAGCGACGACCTTCGCGAGCCACATCTTCCGCCTTCAGGAGCTAATCTGGATAGCCAACAAGATGGGCAGGCAGGCCGTTTTGGTTGGCCGCTCCCTGGCAAAGTACACGGGCATAGCGAAACAGCTCGGCCTCATAAAGATGAAGGGGGCAAGGGTCGTAAGGAGTCCCAACGCCGTCAGGAAGGTTCTCAAAGAGGTTTCCCAGGCGAGGGAGAACTACCTTCTCATAGTTACCGGACATCAGGGCGAGCCCGGAGCGGTATTGACCAGAATGGCGGACGGTGAGCTCTACGACATCGGCAAGGACGACACCGTCGTCTTCTCGGCCGGAACGATACCGAACCCGCTCAACTACGCCCAGCGCTACAAGCTCGAGACGAAGCTCAGGATGAAGGGTGTCAGGATGATTAAGGACCTCCACGTTTCCGGCCACGCGAGCAGGGAGGACCACCGCTATCTCATAAGGCTCCTCAATCCCGAGAACATCGTCCCGGCACACGGCGAGTTCAGGATGCTCACCCACTACGCCGAGCTGGCAGAAGAAGAGGGCTACATGATTGGAAGGGACGTCTTTGTGTCGAGGAACGGCTACGTCGTCGAGATTCCGTAAGACTGATAAAGGGTTTCTCTCTTTTTCCCATAGCTCCTTCATGCTCATGGGGTGGTAACGATGAAATACGATGAACTGTTCACCAGCATCAAGACGCTCGCCAAGAGGGTTGATGAGAGGATATTTGAGCTGTTGCCTGAAAAGGAACCCGAGACCCTCTACCGGGCCGCGCGCCACTACCCGCTCGCCGGCGGCAAGAGGGTTCGACCCTTCGTGGTTCTCAGAGCGACGGAAGCAGTTGGCGGCGACCCCGAGAAGGCGCTCTACCCTGCGGCCGCCGTTGAGTTCATTCACAACTACTCCCTCGTTCACGATGACATAATGGACATGGACGAGTTAAGGCGCGGAAGGCCGACCGTCCACAAGGTCTGGGGCGTCAACATGGCGATTTTGGCAGGTGATTTGCTGTTCTCAAAGGCCTTCGAGGCGGTAGCCAGGGCTGAGGTAAGCCCCGAGAAAAAGGCAAGAATCCTTGAGGTTCTCGTGAAGACCTCCAACGAACTCTGCGAGGGTCAGGCAATGGATATCGAGTTCGAAACAAGGGAGGAGGTTACCGTTGAGGAATACCTCAAGATGATAAGCGGTAAGACCGGGGCGCTCTTCGACGGCTCGGCAACGATAGGCGCAATCGTCGGGACCGATAACGAGGAGTACATAAAGGCCCTCTCGAAGTGGGGAAGGAACGTTGGAATAGCCTTCCAGATATGGGACGACGTTCTCGATTTGATTGCCGACGAGGAGAAGCTGGGCAAGCCTGTTGGTAGCGACATAAGGAAGGGCAAGAAGACGCTCATAGTCAGCCACTTCTTCCAGAATGCGAGCGAGGAAGACAAAGCCGAGTTCATGAAGGTTTTCGGCAAGTACGCCGGCGACGCCAAGGGCGACGCACTTATCCACGACGAGAGGGTGAAGGAAGAGGTAGCGAAGGCCATCGAACTTCTCAGGAAGTACGGTAGCATCGACTACGCCGCTCAGTACGCCAAGAACCTTGTAAAAGAGGCGAACGAGGCCTTAAAGGTTCTCCCCGAGAGCGAGGCGAGGAAAGACCTTGAACTCCTCGCCGAGTTCCTTGTCGAGAGGGAGTTCTGATTCACTCCCTCTTTTGTACAATCAGCCATCCCACCGGAGGATGCTCCGCTCCATCCTTCCACTTTTCATAGGCTTCCTCCCACCTTCTCAGTGTGCAACCAGTCAGAAGGAAGCGGTGGCTCGTTCCGGGGCGGGATTTTTGAAAGAACTTCTCCCTTAAACGTTTCTTCGCTAACCGGCATGGAGGACACCGAAAAGGGCTAACGGACTTCTCTTTAAGGCGTTTTCGGAGAAAAAGTTTTATAAGTTGGGGGTGAATTGATAGCAGGGCTTGAAATTCTTCTCTGGTGGGTTTTGTGCTAAGATGTATTTTGTTGGCGATATGCTGCTTGGTTGCATCACCATGCAACCCCTTTACTCAGGCTTCTTTTGAACAGTTCTAAAAAGACAACTTCTATTAGAATAAATTTATACTTTAAAAAAAGAAAGAAACTTTACAAATAGTAAAAGGAAAAACTTATAAGGATAAGTTGCATAGTTGACATTGCAGACAACTCTATGGGGGTGACTTTATGCAGTGGAAGCCGCTGTTCGTAGTCCTCCTCGGACTGCTGATGGTTGGGATGGTGGCAGGGGATACTTCTTCAACGGAACTGAAAGGAACTCCCACAAATGCTCCCGTTATCATTGATTATAGAAACCAAATATCAACAGCAAAGTTATATAACTTTCTCAAAAACAATCTTAGTGTATCCGTGAGTTATCAAGACCTCATTTCAATTCAACGAATAACACCTGAGGATATCAAACAAGCCAGAGAATTAAAAGCTTCGGGACTGACAGCTTCGGAAGTTAGTATCTTAAAACTCATAAAGAAGATACAGTTAATGGAGTTCATTGCTTCCAAGAGTGGAGGAAATCCAGAAGTTATCATAAAGCTGGCTAAATTTCTGGGGGATCACGTCGTGTCTATTAAAAGCTCTCCAGTTAAACCCCTGAGTGGTGATTATAGCGATTTGCTACTGGACGTCGGAGGTGCACATTTCTATCAGAATGACCCAGAAATACCTTATTATGTGATGGTGTGGGGAAATTACCTGTGGAAGGAAACTGAGAATCCTCTCTATGAGGGCTCTGATGATGTCGTTTATTATATCTGGGACGAGGCAGATGATTTAGTACTGTTCAAAGATGTATACGCGTCTCCAGAAATGAGACGAGCAGGCTCTGCTCTAGGGGCAATTGCATATTACACTCCAGATAGTCTTCATTCTGGATACGTTAGACTGTATTTCGTACCAAAAACCCCATCAGTATCAGGTAGATGGACAAGGGTGTCCATGACATACGTTCATACTTACGGAATACGGGGAACTCTTAGCATTACTGTTGGGTATAAATACGTTCAGGTTAGTTACCAAACACGCTTAGGAGACAAATGGAAAAAGTCTGATTATATAACGTTTAAAATAGACCCTGAAGGAGTTCTCAATAGGTGAGTGAAATGAAAAAGATTGTTGTTTTCTTTTTTATCTTCATGGCTCTTATTATGCTTGCGATATCACAAAAACCTACAGTCAAAAATATTATTGAAACTAAGATTTTTATAGATGGCAATCCTCT
>NZ_JAMONU010000005.1 GCF_027066465.1 Thermococcus sp. | reverse complement strand
ACATAACCATCCGAGCGTAGGCTCTTTATTAGGGTTATCTGAACGCCGTCGATGTAGCCGTAGTTGGAGTCAACGTCAAGGGCAGGGTTTTTGGTAGATAAGCTTTCCGGGGTTTCAGCGGCGGGAGAGCTTGACGAGAGGAGACATTTCCCGCCGGAGCACGGAATCGGCAGGGGTGAGGGATTTGGCGGGTTCGGGGAAGGATTTGGATTAACGTTTATTGATGACACGTAGGCTACAAGCTCGTCCTTAAGCTTCGCAACCTTCTGGTTGAGCATGGCCTTAAGCTCTGGATTATTGTTTCCGAGCTTCATCGCCTCAAGAAGGACGTAGATTTCCCTCATGGTTCTGTAGGAGCTTAGGGCCCCGGGCCAGTAATAGGTGTCAGCACTGCTTGATGTTCCAGACTGAACCGACGTCTGAAGTCCGGAGAGAACGCGAGGTCTCTTTATATAGACCCTCCTTATGATGCCCCCACCCCTAACTTTTGTCGAGTCAGAAACTACTTTTTCAGTTTCGTTTACAAGCGTTGAAAGCTGGAGGAGCATGCCATTGACGTTTCCGTTGAGGTAGCTCCCGTAAAACTTCGACCATGCATCCTGAAGGTCGGGAACAATCTGGCGCTTCTGATTTTTGTACCCATCCGTCGGAATTGAACTCAAGGCGAACCAGTTCATTTTCTCAAACGCCCAGGCTTCATAGCTGGCGTACTTGAACCCGACCAGAACAAAGGCCTTGGAAAAGTTCACGAGAAAGCTCTCCATATCGAAACCGGAGGTAATGCTGTTGGCGTTTCTGGCTATGTACTCCTCGAGGGCCTTAATTTCTTCATCTGTCCAGCCCTGGGATTTAAGCTCCCTAACTGTCTCGTTTGGAAGGCCGTGCTCCGAGATGTTCCTTGCCATCTCCCTGAGCTCCTCGGCAGTGTAGTGAAGCTTAACGCCGGATTCCTTAAGTTCCTGAAGGGCAATCCACACCTGAGCGGAGATGTTGGCCGCGTTGAGTTCTCCCATGCGCGAATTGGAGATAAGCTCAGTTCCAATGGTTTTGTTCGGTGAGAGTGCTTTGAGACTCTCGTTAAACTCATAGATGAGATAAGCCTCCCGATTCAGAATTCTCCAGAACTCATCGTAGGTTTCGGTGTTCGAGGTGCTTCCAAACACGGGGGTGAAAGATAAAGCCCCGTAGAATGTTGCACCCAGAATCACGAGCACGAGTACTGCTCCTCCAAACCCTTTCATGATGCCACCTCGAAGAACAGCGGAGAGGAACTAATAAAAACTTTTTTGAATAGTTTTTGATTACTTGTCTATTTAATAAACATGTATTCATCATTATGCTAAGGAATAAACTACCAGGGAACGTTCTTCCAACCCATCCTGTAAGCGAAGTAGTTGGCCCCCCAGTGGACGAATGGTGAAACCACCAGCAGGAAGATAATCTGACCGCTGGAGAGTGTTTTAACTGGATAGGCGAAGGCCAGGGCGCTTATCAGGAAGCCGAGCTGGTCGAGGCCTATTGCCGGTGCACCGCGAGGAAGGTTTGCCCTCCTCTTAAAAAAGCTCCCAACGAGGTCCCCAAAAAGGGCACCGAAGGAGAGCAGAAAGGCCAGCTTAACTGCGGTGGAGAAACTTCCATAGAAACAGGGGGTTATAAAGTACTGAACGGCCCCAACGAGCGTCCCTATGGCGACGCCACCGATGAAGCCCCTCCAGGTTTTTCCATCCCCAAGAATCCTTCTCCCGTCCCTCCAAGTTCGTCCACCGTCTATTGGTCTGCCACCACCCACAAGAACTGGGGAGGCGTTGGCAACGTAGGCCGGTAAAATGTACCAGAAAGCCCAGAAAATCGATGAGAGCCAGCCCATCTCACCACCAGAGAAATAACGGCGGGAACCCTTTATAAGGATAAGGGAGAACATTAGGATAAGGTGGTTCGCATGGGGCTCGTGAGGAGAATCATTGGATTGTTCTTTTTAATCCTGCTCATCTGGGGAGGATACGTGGCCTACGCAATCCTCAGCTCACCGCCTCAGCTCAAAGCCAGCTGGGGAAAAGTCAACGACACCGTTACCGAGATTGTAATCAGCGGGAAGCTGAACAGACCGCTCCTGGTTCCCTTTGACGTCAGAGAAGTTGCGGTCAACTTCACTGGGGTGGAGGTTGCCAAGGTTCTGGAGTTCAACTACAGCCCGACAAAACCAAACTTCACGGTTGTCGTAGGGATAAACAACTACAGGCTCGTCGATGCGTTCGTCAACTACATGAACAACGGTCAGAGGGGAACCGCGCTCATATACTTCAGGGGAGACCTCTTCAAGGTAATCCCGATTAAGTTCAACATCAAGCAGACCATACAGGAGGACATCCTCGACCAGATGAACTTTACCGTTGACAGCAAACCGCTCCTCGGCGGACTGGTCAGCACGCCGGCCATCGTTGGGACGAAGTTCGTATGGAACGGGACGGAAAAGGACTACGGAGTTATAACGGCCTACATGAGGTTCTACAACCCGAACAGCATTCCACTGCCGATTGGAAACGTCAGCTTCGACATATACGTTAACGGCATCAAGCTCGGCCGCGGGTACACCGAGAAGACGATTATAATACCGGCCAAGGGCTACGCCACACTGCCGGTGGAAACGCTCATAGACCTTAAGGCTGTTCCAAGGGTCTGGGCGCTGCACGTCAGGAACGGTGAGAGGAGCAACGTCAAGGTGGATGTATACCTGACGGTGGGAGTGAGCGGCAGGACTGTGAACGTCAGACTGCTCAGCCAGAACGTCGTCGTTAAAACCAGCATCATGGAGCAGATTAACCAGGCACTCCAGCAGGCCGTAAAGGAGCTACCGGGCGGGTGAACTTTTAAACCCCTCCCCTTTTCTCCCTACGGTGAGGATGATGATGGTCAAGGAGATTCACGAGTTTTTAAATAAGATGTGGGACGACATCTTCACGCTCAACGAAGAACTCAAGGCCGAACTTCCGGAGAAGGGCTTCAAGGTGGAAGATGTAGAGGAGGTCTTCGGGGCCTACATATTCCTCGACGGCGAGTGGGTCAGAATGGACTACCCGCACCCTGCCTTTGAAATAAAGCCCCAGATTGAGGTCGGGGCGACGCCCGAGAGCTACTACTTCGTCGTTGCCGTTCCAAAGGAGAGGATAAGCGAGGGGTTTTTGAGCCTGTTCCTCGAGTTATTTCCGAGGAGCTTCATCTACGGGAGCGAGAACTTCCTGAGCGATGTCTACAACTGGAGGCGCGACGGAAGGGTCTCGCCGAGGGAGGTCCTTGAGAGGATTGAGGAGAGTGATGAGAAGGTCTTCCAGTTCGAGGCGAACTTCGGAAGTGTAGAAGCGCTCAAAAAAGGCCTTGAGAGGCTGATTGACGTTGGAAGGGAATGGGAAATCTTCGACCTTTGAGGCCTTTCCGGCGGAGCTTCAAGAGTACTACCGGAAGCTCTTTGGCAAAGAGGCGGAGGAGATAATGGCATCGCTCAGAACGCCGGTCGAAAAGTACTACATTCGAGTGAACACCCTCAAGACGAGCAGGGACAAGCTGATGCGAATCCTCAGGCGGGAGGGACTGAAGCCGAAGAGGAGCCCCTACCTCAAGGAGGGCATCTACTTCGAGAGGGAAGGCCCCAACTTTCCAGACGACTACGAGCCCGGGCTGAAGGTCGTCAGGGCCAACAAGTTCGCGAGCGAGAGCGTCTACCAGGGGGCGAACCTCTACGCTCCCGGCGTCCTTCAGGCGGACAGGAGCATAAAGCCCGGCGACGAGGTCGAGATTAGGGACCCGAGGGGACTTCTCGTCGGGATTGGAATAGCTAAGATGAGCGCCAAGGAGATGATAGTTTCGACGAGGGGTTTGGCCGTTGAGGTTACAACTCCCAAGTTCAAACTTCCCAGTTTGAGCGAGCTGGAGAGCTTTAAGGAGGGCCTCTTCTACGCCCAGAGCTTGCCGTCCATGGTGGTCGCCCACGTCCTCGAGCCGAGCGAGGAAGAATTAATAATCGACATGGCGGCCGCTCCCGGCGGAAAGACGAGCCACATAGCGCAACTCCTCCAGAACAGGGGTGAAATCATCGCGATTGACAAGTCGAGGAACAGGCTGAGGAAGATGGAGGAGGAACTGAAAAGGCTCGGCGTCAAGAACGTGAGGCTTGTAAGAATGGACGCGAGGAAACTGCCCGAACTTGGACTTCAGGCCGACAAGATACTTTTGGATGCTCCGTGCACGGCTTTGGGAATAAGGCCGAAGCTCTGGGAGAGCAGAACTCCAAAGGATATAATCGCAACCGCTCGCTACCAGAGGGCCTTCATCTGGGCCGCAATAAAGTCCCTCCGCCCGGGTGGAGTTCTGGTTTACTCGACCTGCACGCTGAGCTACGAGGAGAACGAGGCAAACGTCAAGTTCATGCTGGAGAAGGGCTTAAAGCTGGAGGAGCAGGCTATCTTCATCGGCTCCGAGGGACTGGGAATTGAGAAAGTCCAGCGCTTCTATCCCCACAGGCACTTAACTCAGGGCTTCTTCATAGCAAGGCTCAGGAAGGTGTGAGCGATGGACTGGAAAAAAATCGGTCTGATGGGATTCGGTCTCTTCATGATTGCGCTTCTCCTCTGGTGGGCCGGAATAGAAGAGGTCGTAAGGATACTCGGCAGAACGAGGTGGTACTACCTTCTTCTTGCGGCTGTTATGGAAATCCTCGGATTGCTGGCGTGGGGAATGCGATGGCGCGTTCTGATAGAGAGCCTCAACATGAAGGCCCCCTTCGGCAAGATACTGAGGGCCCTCCTCGCGGGGATATTCGTCAACAACGTTACGCCGGGAGCGAGGGGTGGGGGAGAACCGGTGAGGATGTACTTCCTTGCAAAGGAGATAGAGCGGCCCTACGGTCGGGTCTTTGCCACGGTCATGATGGACAGAATCCTTGACACCGTGCCAATAGTTATTATGCTTGCGTTCTCAACGGTTTACGTTTACAGCCTCGGCTCACTGTCCCTAACGCTGATCCTGATTGGCCTCGACGTCGTTTTCGCCGTCATCACGGGAATAGCTGTGGGCATACTCCTGAGCGAAAAGAAAACCAAAGGACTGCTCTACTGGATTTACAGACTCTTTGAGAGGTTCATGCCAAAAAAGGCCGAAAAATACAGGGACAAGTTCGTTAAGGCCGTTGAGGTGGACGTGCCGAGGTTTCAGAGCGACTTCCGATTTTTAATGGGGCACAAAAAGACGTTTCTGCTCGCCCTCATCTACTCCTCGGCCTCCTGGTTCTTTACGGTTCTGAGGACTTACTGCGTGTTTGGGGCCATAGAGTATCCGGTTAAGGTAATAGACGTTATGGTCGTCCAGATGGTAGGCATAGTCGTCGGAATGCTTAGCGTCATTCCGGGGGGAACCGGGCTTATTGAGGCCGTGAACTCAGCCGTTTACGTTCTGTTGGGGATAAACAAGGAGGTAGCGGTAACCGCAACGCTCCTCGACAGGCTGATTTCATACTGGATTCCAACCGGGGTTGGGGCGGTCGTAACGACGCACTTTGGCGTGAGGCTGAGGGCCAAGAAAAGTTTAATTGAAGATGATAACGAAAAAAGGGAGAAGCCATAGGGTGAGCGGCATGAAGTTCGGCGTCGTCGCGAGACGGGACAGGACAGAGGCCCTCAAGCTCGCGTATCGAGTCTACGACTTCCTCAAGGTCAGCGGGTACGAGGTTGTAGTCGACGAGGATACCTACAGGCACCTCCGGGAGTTCGACGAGGAGGACGTTCTCCCGCTGGAGGAGTTCGACGTTGACTTCATAGTGGTCATCGGCGGCGACGGAACGATACTGAGGGTGGAGCACAAGACGAGGAAGGAGATACCCATACTGGGTGTCAACATGGGGACCCTGGGCTTCCTGACCGAGGTTGAGCCTCACGAAACCTTCTTCGCCCTGAGCAAGCTAATCGAGGGGGACTACTACATAGACGAAAGGATAAAGCTGAGAACTTTCTTAGACGGCGAAAACAGCGTCCCCGATGCTCTCAACGAGGTTGCGATTCTGACGGGCATACCCGGAAAGATAATCCACCTCAGGTACTACGTTGACGGTGGTCTCGCCGACGAGATACGGGCCGACGGGCTGATTGTATCAACCCCAACCGGCTCAACGGGCTACGCCATGAGCGCCGGAGGACCTTTCGTTGACCCGAGGCTGAACGTCGTTGTGATAGCACCGCTGGCCCCGATAGCCCTAAGCTCACGGCCCATGATAATACCAGCTGAAAGCGTGGTTGACGTCAGAAACGTGGCCACGACAAGGGAAATAGTCCTCGCGATTGACGGCCAGTTCTACACTTACCTCCCCCCCGAAACGGAGATTCACATCGAGAAGTCACCAAGAAAGGCCAAGTTCGTAAGGTTCACCCGGGAGATATACCCGAAGTACACAATGAAAATCAAGAAGAAGTTTTAGGTTTGAGTAGTCTTTTTAAATCCTTAATCGGTTCGAACTCCCTCGTGAGAAGGTTGATTTCCCTCTCGCCCAGGGCACCCTCCGAGACGTTCACGAGAAGGGCGCTCCCGGTGTTGAGGGCGTAGTCCTTCAGCGTCGTTAGAAACTTGAAGACCGAGACGAAGTCGTTGTAGAGTATCAGAACCTCGATGCAGTCTATGAGAACCAGCCTGCCTCCGCCCTTGAAGAACTTCACCGCGGTGTCTATTATGACGTGCAACCTCGTGGGGCTGACGCCCTCCTCGCTCGCCTGAGTAATCCAGAGGGTCTGAACGTTCTTGATTCCCCTGAAGGCCCACGGGGTTCTCGTCACTGCCAGAACGGGGACGTTTATCGAGGCCAGGAACTTGAGAAGGGACTCCCTGTCGCCAAAGTACAGGAAGCCTCCGGGAACTATTCCGCCGTTGGGTTCCACGTTCGAAGGAACTATTAGAAGCCTCCCCTCGATGCTCCCGATGTAGTTCACAAGACCGTAGATTACTCCGACTATGGAGATGAAATACAGAACAACCTCAAGCTTGGGTAGAATCGAAGGCGCTCCCGAGAAATCGTCCGCTATGTCCATTGCCCTGCCCACGGTCGCTATGAGGAGGGAGAACGCCGTTATCATTATGAACCTGTGGAACGGGTCGGAGTAGCGCGAGACCCTAGTGAGGGCGTAGATTGCGGCGTAGCCGAGAACTAGGAAGAGAACGACGTCCGCTATGAACTCCCACACGGGAACTATCAGTCCCATACCACCTCGACCTCGTCGGTTCTGAACTTCTGCTTGACAACGGTTTCATCGAGCGAGAACCTGATTCCAGCCTTGAACATCCTCAGGCCGGTGTAGGCTATCATCGCCCCGTTGTCCCGGCAGAGGTCGTAGGGAGGGACGAAGAACTCAACGCCCCGGTCCTCGGCCATGATTTTGAGCATCTCGCGGAGGCGGTTGTTGGCGGCAACTCCACCGACGAGAACGACCTCGTCCTTTCCGGTGTGGGCAACGGCCCTCTCGGTGACCTCAACGAGGGCAGAGAAAGCCGTCTCCTGGAAGGAGTATGCCAAATCCTCGACGCGGTATTTGCCGGTGCGGTACTTCCTCACCGCCTCGGTCAGAACCCCGGAGAAGCTCAAGTCCATTCCCTTGACCGCGTAGGGAAGCTCGATGTAGGTTTTCCCTTTAAGCGCAAGCTTCTCAATCTTCGGACCGCCTGGAAAGCCGATGCCAAGTTCTCTCGCGAAGGTGTCTATCGCGTTGCCTATCCCAATGTCGAGGGTCTCGCCGAAGACGCGGTAGCGACCGCCTTCCAAAGCCAAAACCTGGGTGTTTCCGCCGCTCACGTATAAACCAACGGGGTCCCTAACGCCGAACATCTTGGTTATCTCGACGTGGGCTATGCAGTGGTTCACTCCAACGATTGGCTTGCCGTACCTTATCGCCAGAGCCCTCGCCGCGGTAGCCACGACCCTCAGAGCCGGCCCGAGGCCGGGCCCCTGGGAGAAGGCTATGACGTCAACCTCCTCCATCGTTATTCCGGCCGTTTGAAGTGCCTTCCGGAGAAGGGGCTTGAGAAGGCGCGCGTGATGTTCAGCGGCCTCCTTCGGGTGGATTCCGCCCTTTTCGGTTGTGAGCGTGTCGAATACGTTGGCGAGGACTTTATTCTCGGTTACGATGCCTACCCCCAGGGTGTGCGCGGTTCCCTCTATACCGAGAGCTATCATGACGGTCAAAGATGAAAGGGTGAGATATAAAAGGCTACCGGCCCCCTTGGGGGGGGACGATAAATTTTACTACTCTACGTTTAAAATTTTACTGACGAAGCGAGAGCCAGCGCAAGGCCCTCGCCGCCCTTTCCGGCGTCGGGAAGTTCTTGATTCCGTTCTCCTCCAAGAGCTTCACACCACCGCGAACCAGCTCGCCGGCCATGAAGTTTACAATGACGGGCTTGTCGCACTTCGCTTCGATTACGGCTTTGGCTATCTCCTCGCTCGGAATGAAAATCGGCGGGACGCAGATTACCAGGAGGACATCGACGTTCTCGTCCCCACAAACGGTCTCAATCGTCCTTCTGTAGCGCTCGTAGTCGGCATCCGCTATCAGGTCAATCGGGTTTCTGATGGAGCACTGGGGCGGAAGGAAGGAGCGGAGCTTCTCAATGGTCTCATCACTTAATTTGGCTATCTCAAGGCCGAGCTTTTCCAGTTTGTCTGTAGCCAGAACGCCCGGTCCACCAGAGTTAGTGATTACGGCAACGCGCGTCCCGGCTTTAGGATACATCTCGAAGACCTTTGCGGCGTCAAAGAGTTCTTCCATCTCCTCAACCTCTATCGCCCCGGCCTGCTTGAAAGCGGCGCGGTAGATTTCGTAGGAACCCGCGAGCGAGCCAGTATGGCTTGCCGCCGCCTTAGCACCGCTCTCGCTCTTTCCGGCCTTGAGGACTATGACCGGCTTCCTCTCGCTCGCGTAGCGGAGAGCTTTGAGGAAGCGCCTTCCGTCCTTAACTCCCTCGATGTAGAGAGCTATCGCCTTGGTGTTCTCATCGTCCGCAAAATACTCCAAAAAGTCGCTCTCGCTTAAATCGGCGGCGTTTCCGTAGGAGACAAAGGCAGAAAATCCTATTCCCTCGTCGTTGCCCATAGCTAAAGCTGCACCGCCGAAGGCACCGCTCTGACTGATTAAGGCCAGCCCGCCGGGTTTAACTCTAACTTCAAAGGAGCCGAAGAACTTGCCATGAACGCCGAAAATTCCGGCGCAGTTGGGGCCTATAACGCGAACGCCGTGTTTCTTAGCCTTTTCAAGGAGCTCGCGCTCAAGCTCCTCGTTCCCGACCTCCGAGAAGCCTGCCGATATGACTACGGCGCCCCTAATGAGCGGGCCGATTTCATCGAGTAGAGAGGGAACGAACTTGGCGGGAATCGCTATTATAGCTGTGTCAACCGGCTCCTCGAGCTTCTCACGGATTTGGAAGACCCTTCCGGCGACCTCGACGGTTCCGCCCTTTGGATTGACCGGAACTATTTTTCCCTTAAAGCCGCCTTCGACGATGTTCCTGAGGATTTCGTGGGCTATCGCGCCTTTCCTGAAGGAGCCGAAGACGGCAACGCTCCCAGGATAGAAAAAGAAGTCAAGGCCCATCCTCCTCACCCTCCAACGGGTTTTCACCCTCACCCTCGGAAGGCTCGGAAGGTTCCCCTTCACCCATCGTCTCGGACCGGCCCTTGGAACGCCTCCTCCAGAGGAAGAACCCAAGAACGGCGAGACCTCCAACGGCTATTCCTACGTAGGGCAGGTAGTCGGTCTTCTTCTCTTTGAACGTCATGACGAGCGTTCCGTCCGGCCCAATCTGATACGTGCCGCCCTTAACCTCTATCCTGTTGAAGCTCCCGGGTAGCTTAACGAGGACAATCCAAATCTTTTCTGTTCTCGTCTCCTTGTAGGCAACCTTGGGGCTTACAACGCCTATTACCTCAACCCCGTTTTTAATCCTCTTCGCGGAGATGCTGAGGACTTTCATCCTGCTTCTGAAGGCGTCGAGGAGCAGGTCTATAACGGGCTGGGTTGCGTTCATGCCGACGAAGGTTGCGTTGAACTGAACGTAGCCCTGGTCTGGGTCAAAAGCGAGGGATATGCTTTTCTTGGTGGTGTTTATGAAGATGTCGAAGAGGTACACGGGGTTGTAAACCTGAATTATTGGAAGGTAATCCCCGTTCTCCCATATGGCGACGTTCCCGCTCATGTCGCTGGGCTTGGGGGCGAGGGAGTATATTTCGTATCCCTGGGGAAGTATCAGCGTCAGCCTCTCCCAGTAGAAGCCGTAGACCTTTCCGTTGAAGACGAACTCATAGGGGCCGTAGAAAGGACATGTAAGGTAGTGACCCTGGGGAACGAAGAAGGGAACCAGGGAAAAGCTGACCACCGCAGACCAGTTCTGAAGAACCCTAACCGGCCCGGCAGGGGGAACGTACACGACGGCCGTCAGGTTGGTGCCTTTGAGCTTGCTGTTGAAGTCGTTTTTGAGGTTGTCGTAGATGAGGTTGTAAACGAAGTTGTGGAACTCCCTCTCGGCCCTGGTTTTGTTCTCCTTTGCAAGCTCGTTGAAATAGCCCCTGTAAACGGGGTTTACCAGCTTTACGTAAACGTTAAAGGCTCCCGCCCACGTCAGCGAACCGTTAATCTGGGTCTGATAAACCCTCACGACCATGTTTATCTCAAAGACGTCCTGTGGTTGCAGAGCCTGAGCCTTAACCGGGGTTACCGCGATTGTGAACATGACCATGAGAGCCAAAAGAAGTGAGACCACCTTCCTCATGCCTTCACACCCCTCGTGGGTTGAAGCGGGCAATAAAAAAGCTTATTGGTTCTCAAGCCTAATCAGGGGTATGAAAAAATTCAGGAAGGTAGTGGTCGGCGGAACCTTCGACAGGTTACACCTCGGCCACAAGGCCCTGCTGAGGAAGGCCTTTGAGGTCGGGAAGGTGGTTTACGTTGGTCTAACATCGGACGAGATGATTAGGGACAAGCCCTACGCCGAGAAGATACTCCCCTACGAGCTCCGCTTAAGGGATTTGCTCAAGTTCTTCGACGTAAACAATTACAGAAACTACCGGGTCATCAAAATCCACAACGCGATAGGCTTCGCCTGCTGTCTGAAGAGCCTTGAGGCCATAGTGGTCAGCGAGGAGACCTACAAGGGCGCCCTGATAGTAAACAAGGCCAGAGAAGAGCGCGGACTTAAACCTCTCGAGATAGTCGTGATTCCAATAATAAAAAGCTCCCTCGGGCCGAAGATAAGCTCCTCGCTGATAAGGGCCGGTTTGATAGACCCCTTCGGAAGGCCTCTGAAAACGAAAGACGTTTAAGGTAAAAAGACTTAACACCAACGGTGATACCTATGGGAAAGCTGAAGGAGCCGATTATAGCGATTAACTTCAAGACCTACATAGAGGCGACCGGGAAGAGGGCGCTGGAGATAGCGAAGGCCGCGGAGAAGGTCTACAAGGAGACCGGGATAACCATAGTCGTTGCGCCTCAGCTCGCGGACCTGAGGATGATAGCGGAGAGCGTTGAGATTCCGGTTTTTGCCCAGCACATCGACCCGATTAAACCCGGAAGCCACACCGGCCACGTCCTCCCCGAGGCTGTGAAGGAGGCCGGAGCCGTTGGAACGCTCCTCAACCACTCCGAGAACAGGATGATTCTGGCAGACCTCGAAGCGGCCATAAGGCGTGCAGAGGAAGTTGGCCTTATGACGATGGTCTGTTCTAACAACCCGGCCGTTTCTGCGGCGGTGGCAGCTTTAGGCCCGGACTACGTTGCAGTCGAGCCACCGGAGCTCATAGGGACGGGAATCCCAGTCAGCAAGGCCAAGCCGGAAGTCATAACCAACACCGTCGAGCTGGTCAAGAAGGTCAACCCGGATGTTAAGATTCTCACCGGGGCCGGGATATCAACGGGCGAGGACGTGAAGAAGGCTCTGGAGCTTGGAAGCGTTGGAGTCCTCCTCGCGAGTGGTGTTACCAAGGCGAAAGACCCCGAGAAGGCGATAAGGGACCTTGTGTCGCTGATTCTCTGAGCCTTTCTAACTTTTGCAGGACTTAAGATTTATAAGCCCGGACTCGGCTTTTCTATCGGGCAGCCCCGTGGTGTAGCGGCCAAGCATGCGGGACTTTGGATCCCGCGACCCGGGTTCGAATCCCGGCGGGGCTACCATACAACCCCGCAATTTCTCTAAACACCGCGCCCATAGCCCTGCTGAACAATTCCATAAAGAATTCAAGGTTTTCTGGCAAATACTGTCCGTTGGGCTCTTCTCCATAGTGGGTCGCGGGACCATCATATTGTCCCATGACCCACCCGTCATGTTCGAAGTTCAAACTATTTTTCCGCATCTTCATGGCCGCCACCATGTGGAGTTTTCGACCTGTAACTATGTCTATTGGCTTTAATAAGGCTTTTTGTGGCTTTAATTTAGACCTAAGAACAGTTTGATAAAAAGTTCGAATTTCTAGTGGGT
Organism: Thermococcus sp.; assembly: GCF_027066465.1. Lineage (GTDB taxonomy): Archaea > Methanobacteriota_B > Thermococci > Thermococcales > Thermococcaceae > Thermococcus. Next base: position 6,904 of record NZ_JAMONU010000005.1, on the reverse strand, counting down.
CACAAGACACGTTATCTTTTTACCATTATCTCAATTCGAGCTGAAATTCAAAAAGCCAATCCGGCTAAAAACAAAGTGTTAAGAACTGTTGAAGAAATACCAACGGAGTGGTCTCTATGATATCCAGCCTGACGAATATCATACTACAATCCCTTGAAATACTCTCACCGGAAAACAAAAAGAAGCTGATCTCTGCTCTAACAATATTTCAAATCATGACTCTCTACATTTTAACATTCCAGATTTATTACCCATGGTTTTCAAGCATATTAGCAATGATAGCTTTTCTAAGCTTTCTTTATTGTGCAACCAAAAAGCAAACTGATATCTCGCTCAATGTGAACTTTTTTGAGTTTTTAATTGATGTTCTCGAAGAATTTGAACATGATTTTGGAATAGATATCCTAGCAAAAAAAGACGAGATGGTCAAACGTTTAGCTGAAAGCGCACTAGATTTAGTTCATCAAGGACACATTAATGCAAAAAAGATAATCTATGTTCCAATTGTAAAAGCATTCCAGTACTATCCATTCTTCTTTTTAGTGGCAGTCCTGTCAGACTATTATCTTGGAGATATGGTCTCAAATCTAGACTGGCACACTCTAATTGTGATGTATGTTACCATCTCTATTGTCCTACTATTACTACGGGTAAGGTTGCACACACTTGTATCACTCTCTATGGATAAATACGGACCAGTGATAGGGTCTATTGTATTCATAGTGTTGGCTTTTTTGTTAGCAATATTCCCTCAAATAGGTATTGAAAACTTGTTATCACTACCTGAGCCCCGGTATTTAGATTACATAATCCGATATCGTGCTCACTTAAGTTCCCAACTTAACAACGAAACCAAAAAATTTTTTGAAGAGCTAATTTCTAACCCATATTTCATTATCTATCACTGGAGCAGTCATACAATTGTAAATCGAGTCAAGAAGACCAAAGAATGCATACTTAAAGATTTTACAGAACGACTAGATATGATTATGAAGTGTGCTGAATTAACAACTGTAGATATTTACCGGAATATTTACATTATTGGAAATCAAAAATCGGGGGATGCATCTATTGTGATATTCAGGATCATTCCAAAAACCCGTGTGAGCTCCTACGATAAACTGGGAAATCCCAAAAGGCAAATTGTTGAATACTACCTTTTAATAAGCGAAGTAGCCATCGGAAAAAGCCTCATTGCAGACATTATTTCAAAGATCTCCAAGGAAAGCCCATAAAATAAATAAAAAGAAAAATTTCAGTCATTTAACAGGCAATCTGCAGTGAAGAATGTCTTAACTGCAACTACCAAGGATGCATTGTTGTAGTACACTTTAACTCCCGTAGTAGGAGACTCATCCAGCACCGCTCCTAATAATCCAGCCTCACTGACTTTTCCTCTTCTGAGGAGCTCGATTTCAACAAGCCGGATGATAGACTGCCTTGCATAAACGTCTAATACCTCCTCCAAGCCCCGTCTTCTTAGGAGCCTTCTCAGCTCTGTATTATTGCAGGTTTTTATGCACAGCTGCTTGGTCGGAATGCGATACTCAAAGCAGGTGAAGTACTCAACACACGTTCCATTCATGGGTATTCCCCCCAGATTTTGATAAACCTGCTCAACATTGAATTTAGCTGAAAAAGAGAACTCTGAGGATAGGACAGGATTTAAACGTTACACCTAGTTCATGGCTGAATTGCCCCCATAAGACTTTGGCATTTCCCCATAATCTAAAAACAGGATTTGTGCCAGTCTTTTGAATTCACGTTTCCCTGCACGGCAAAAGAATAGATCAAAATTTCTCTTTTGAACCGATTATTTATTTATGTAAATATTATTTCTCCAGCGAGTAAATAGCCACTAAGTGAGAATCCAAGCAGGCAAGAATCCATTGAAACTCGAAAAGTGAGAGCAACTATCAAAAGAAGTAAAAAATAAATAAAGAAATAACAAACTTAAGCATCTTCGAGTTTTTTGACAATCCATCCCATTGCACTCGTGCTGGGATTTTTGATAATTTTTAACTCCAACTCCCTGCTGATAAGTTCTTTGTCCCCAGCATTTACAAAATAGTCCTCTACAAACCTCTTAACGAGATGCTGGAGCCGTTCCCCGGGTGGGGCATTAAATAATCTCATCACAAGCTCGAATACTTTTAACTCACCATACTTATCCAAGATTCTGTGAGAATCCTCTTTAAGTCTCAAAATCTCACGAAGCTCGGGAGTATCGTTTTCATTTTCACACCGTGCTCTTATTCGTTCAATTTCTAATTCTAACTCTCGAATCCTTTTTTCACATTCCACTACACGCCTTTTGAGCTGAGAATTTTCCCCGGCAACCCGTAGTGGGTAATCCTCATTGACTGCAGATAGCACTAGGTTCTCTATGATATGGTTGACAGGCATTCCATACTTCGCCGCCATTTCCCTTAGAAGGGCCATGACCTTCCTGTCCAGATTTAATGTAGTGGTCTCTGTATCGCGGACTTTTGGCCGTCCAGGACCTCGTCTTGGGATTTTAACTGTTTGGGAGGCCACTAAAAATCCCCCAGTTATGCCCTAATTCAATATCAAAATTAAACATAGCTATGTCTCTGGTTCCATTCAATGTTAAGAAATTTCGCAAAAAACAACAAAATTTACGTGTACGACCTCTCTAGGAGGTTTAAGGCTTTCTCAAATTTCCTTCTCAAACAGCTCCCAAGCCTCCATTTGTTCCTCTCAAGATAATCAGCAATCTGCTCACGTGATAAAGCTTCAACAAGTATGAACTCGTCAATTTCAGTCCTCACGTACTCCCAGAGTTTTGTGTACCCAACTCTATTTGTTAGACCTAGAAAGATTTCATTAAGTTTCTCCAATCGCTCTTCTCTGTTCTGAGAAGCAAACCAAATCCTAGCCAGTGTTACTTTAAATTCATGTTCAATTTCAAGGCTTTTTAAATAAGAAACTGAATCTTGATTAGTTACCTCGAGATAGGCCCTGAAAACATCTATTCTTCTTGCCCGTTTTTTCTTTGAAACTTTTCTGGACTTTTTATGAAGGGGCCTCTCTGGTTTAAGTACCTCTTCTATGGCCTTCCGGACAGCCGGAATTAGTTTCCGTTTCCTTTTTTGGTAGACCTCCAGAATTTCCTCTCTTGACAAGAAATTGAGGTCAATAGTTCTTTGAATATCCTCTGGTCTTGTTCTCTTCAGGAGTGCCCAGAAAGCGTACTTTGTTCGAGGAACAGGACTTTTACACCAGTTTAGCATTTCTTTAATGGAATACTGGCCGCGAACTAGCCTTAGAACGTCCTCCAAAGTGTCAATATCCAAATGCTTTCTTCTTTTACAGAAGTAAAGATAAAACTCACGGAGGTCTCTCAGGAGATTCTCCACCACTTCTTCCCATTTTAGCCTCGTATCGAGGTAGTATCTAAGAACTATGGGTATCAGCTCTCTTTCTGCATTTTCAATATCATTCCCGGTTAACTCTCCTAGTTTCTTACCTGTACGGTACATCGCATAGTACTCTGCCAATGAAGGCTTTTTAGTCCTTATTTTATTTAGACGTCTTTTCATATGGTATCCCGAAATTAGCTGCAGGATACGAACCACTATGAATCCCTCGCCAAACGTTTGAGTAGAATAGAAATTAACTTCAGCTATGAGAGGGGTATGATGCGGGCTTCCAAGCTTGAAAAAAGAAAAAATAGAAAATCACGACTCAAAGCCATCTTTGTCATCTTTTTGCTGTTCTTGATTCCTGTTCATGGCAACAACATTGATCTCAATACTTTGAGGGTCAATAAGGCGAATAAGCTGTTGTTTTAATGCTTCTACTCCATCTTCAAAGCTAGTTCTAGGTTTAGTGCCATAAACTACCCCATTCAGATATTCCAGCACATGGGACTTCAACACTTCCTCTGCAGCCCTTTCAATTAACTCCCTAAGCTCAACTGTGACATGAGAGCTTCCAAGGAGTAGTCCCTTGATTTCCATGTACGCCTCAGCCCTCCCCAGATAATAAGCCAACTCAACTTCATTTCTGCATTTTTCGCTCAGGTTTGTTGCAGTAAGTCCCTCAATCGCATAGTTACGGGCGTTCTTTTTGGCATTCTTAATTCTAAGCTCTAAAACTGCCAAAATACTCTTATCCATGAACTATCCACCATCAGAATTCTTTTCATTTCCAAATTCAATATTGCGAATTAACTGAAATTTCAACGGGAATTTTAGGTAAAAACTCAGGGTTTAATATTCGAGTATTGAATTTCCAGCTGTGAAACAGTATTTGTGAAATTTTCTTCTCTTTCCTTTTTAGCCCTAATGAGTGAAAATAAATAAAGAAATCAGTTCAAAAGAGCTGTGTAAACCATCGCTGGAGTAATAGTTTGAGTCCTAATCGCTGTTACTTGGTGAGACGTGGCAGTTTTTGTACCCATATCAACCATACTAATCTGCTTAGGCAGCATTGCAGATTTTGACACAACTTTTTCTTCTACTAAGCCTACCAGCCTCTTCTGTTCCTGCGTCAACACGCTCAAATCATAATAGAGCTCCTTGTAATATTTCCAAGTCTCTTTTTCGGTTATTTTAGCGTAGTTTGTCCTGTGAACGTCGTTCAGTGGTCTATGACCTGTGATTTTCCTGGCTGCCGTCAGTACTCTCTCATTCAACAGGTTACACCTTTCAGCCTGCCGTTCCCACTCCTGTATGAACAACTTTCTAAAGTATTTCAACTCAAATCTGTGAAGCCCATCACTGATGATAAAGTTCAGGTTTGCTCCCAAATCCTCCAAGTCTCTGCTCTTTTTGATTATCTTATGCAAAAAGGTGTCCTTCAAGCTCTTCTTTCCAGGTTGCATGAACAGATAACCCTGCTGTCTCTTAATTTCCTTTGAATTTATTTTTATGTAGTATTTAAGCACGTACTCAGCTTCCTTAGTCATGAAGACTATCCTCTCCCCAGAGCCTATTTTCAATAACTTGCCTTCTTTAGTGTTACTTGCGGGGATTCTAATACTGTGTGCTTCAAAGTCAATGTCATGCACTTTAATCTGCACTACTTCGCTAACTCTCCTGCCAGTACTGAACAGGAGTATTGCAAACGCTAGTGACTTCACGTATTGCTTCTTCTTCAATCTCATCATTTTAAACAGTACTTCTAGCCTTCTAAAGAACTCTCTAGCGTCTTCAAGCGTAAGACTTGGAGTATTACCCTCTTGCTCAATTCTTCTTGCAGTATTTGCTCTCCTAAGAGGCTCTCTCAATACGTCCACAAATACTTCTGAAACTCCCAATCTTCTCAGCACAATGATAACTACCTGCAATCTTTTTGTGAGCGATGAGTTTGAATACCCCGCTTTAATGAGAGCTTTTACGTATTCTACCAACACTTCTCGCGAAATTACATACTCCTCTTTTGTAGAGGGAGCTTTTATTCTACTTCCAGATTCGAGCCTTCCTATCTTCACAAACTTCATAAACTGCCAAACATACCTTTCAAACTCTTTCATGTATGCTTCCGAGACGTCGTGGGTTGAAGCGTAGTCGGCGAGCAATTCTTCGATGTCATCACTTGAGACAAGATACTGTAGCTCCTCCGGTTGGTATTCGAGTTTGATTACACCCGCCCTACGCATACATGGCTCCCACCATCCTTTAATTCGTCATTCCGACTTTTAAACATACCTATTGCCAAAATAATGTCAAGAAAACACTCAGATTTTCGACCGGTAAGTTTAAATAGTTTTAATCTCAAACTTACGCTTTTAAGTAGTGTCAAAGAAGTTGAAATAGTACCCAGGAAGAAAACCTTTATTGAGACATTCAACTAGATTATTGCGGTGACTCACAATGAGATACTGGCTCTGTATCACCAACCGCGACAACTGGGAGGTTGTCAAGAAGAAGAAAGTATGGGGCGTGGTGAAGAGACACAAGAACACAATTGCTAAGGTTAAGCCGGGAGACAAGCTCGTCTTCTACGTCAAGCAGGAGAGGAAGAACAAAGAGGTTCTCGAACCCAAGATCGTCGGCATCTTCGAAGTCGTTAGCGAGCCTTACACGGACTCATCAAGGATATTCAAGAGCCCTCCGCACCTTAACGAGATTTACCCATTGAGGGTAAAGGTTAAGCCCGTAAAGCTCGGCGAGCTCGATTTTAAGCCACTCATTCCAAAACTCAAGTTCATAAAGAACAAAAAGAAGTGGAGCGGTCATTTGATGGGCAAAGCAATGAGGGAAATTCCAGAGGAGGACTACAAGCTGATTGAGAGCCTGCTTTAAAGCCCGCTCTTCCGCAAAATTTCCCTGTATTCCTTCTCTTTAATGTATCTTCCCGAGACAGTGACGAACCTCGGAGGTTTAACGGGTTTTGGGTACTTTCTGATGTTCTTCAGCCTGAGCACCATCCACGACCTCGGCCTCCTTCCGCGGGAGTGCCACTTCTGGCGTTCGCGCTCGTACTCCCTAAGTTCCTTTGGAGTAAGAAAAAGCTCTTTCTCGTACTTTCTAGTGATTTCCTCGATACTATTGAAGAACTCAACGCTTTCAACCTCAGCCTCCCCAAGCCAGGCCTGACCCTCTCTGGAGGCGTAAAAGACGACCTTCATGCTCGGCTTTACCCTCAGTGTTGAAGGCTTGACGAAGACTGTCTTGCCCCCATCAAGTATCCTGTCAAGGAACCACTTTGGGACGGGAAAGGTCACCCCTACAACACTTTCCTCCATCTTGCTCACCAATCCAATCGTTGTAGTTTAAAGGTTAAATAATGTTCGGAAAATCAAAACCCTAACTTCCTTTCTCCGTAGGAACAAAGAGAAGTCCCGCGACTATGTGAGGTTTAACCCCCTCCATCCTGCGCTTTTTAATTTCCTCTTTGACAGCCTTGCGACGTGGTGCTATGCCAAACCGTTCAA
>NZ_JAMONU010000004.1 GCF_027066465.1 Thermococcus sp. | reverse complement strand
TTCACCATCGATGGACACACAGTCAAGCCACTCTTCTTCCCCGGCGGCGACATAGGCAGGCTCGCGGTTAGCGGAACGGTCAACGATTTGGCGGTGATGGGTGCGAAGCCTTTAGCCTTAGCCAACTCGATGATTATCGGGGAAGGCCTCGATATGGAAATCCTTGAGAGGGTTCTCCGCTCGATGGACGAAACCTGCAGGGAAGTCCCAGTTCCAATCGTTACCGGCGACACGAAGGTCGTCGAGGAGCCGATAGAGATGTTCGTGATTACCGCTGGAGTTGGAATCGCGGAAAAGCCGGTAAGCGACGCCGGGGCGAAGGTTGGGGACATAGTCCTCGTCAGCGGAACGATAGGAGACCACGGAATAGCGCTGATGAGCCACAGGGAGGGCATAGCCTTCGAAACCGAACTGAAGAGCGACGTCGCGCCGGTGTGGGAGGTCGTTGAAGCGGTTGCAAAAGCCATCGGCTGGGAAAATATACACGCGATGAAGGACCCCACGAGGGCCGGGCTGAGCAACGCCCTCAATGAAATAGCGAGGAAGAGCAACGTCGGAATCCTCGTCAGGGAGGATGCAATACCCGTGAAGCCCGAGGTAAGGGCCGCGAGCGAGATGCTGGGAATCAGTCCCTACGACGTGGCGAACGAGGGAAAAGTGGTTATGGTCGTTGCCAGGGAGCACGCGGAGGAAGCCCTTGAGGCGATGAGAAAGACGAAGAGGGGAAAAGATGCGGCGATAATCGGCGAGGTAATAGAAGAATACAGAGGGAAGGTCCTCTTGGAGACTGGCATCGGCGGAAAGCGCTTCATGGAGCCTCCGGCCGGAGACCCCGTGCCGAGGATATGCTAACGCATCTCGAAGCCTTCTAAAGCTTTTTTCACTTCTTCCACGCTCGCCTCGTCTTCCAGCGTTGAGAGGTCGCCGAGACCCTTTCCGCTGGCGAGAGCCTTTAGGACGCGACGCATTATCTTCCCGCTCCTCGTCTTCGGCAGTTTGTTTACGAAGAACACCTCTGCCGGGGCCGCTATCGGGCCGAGGGTTTCCCTGACGTAGTCTATGAGTTCCTTCTTCAGGCCCTCCCTCGGGACGCAGTTCTCCTTGAGTATTACAAAAGCCACTGGAACCTCTCCCTTAATCTCGTCGGGCCTTCCGATTACTGCTGCCTCGGCAACGGCAGGGTGGAGGACCAAAGCATGCTCTATCTCGGCCGTCCCAATCCTGTGGCCCGAAACGTTCAGCACCTCGTCAGCTCTGCCGAATATCCAGAAGTAACCCTCGTCGTCCTTCATAGCGTAGTCAGCGGGATAGTAAATCCAGATTCCCTCGTCGGGCCTGCTGAAGCGCTTCCAGTAGGTCCTGATGTAGCGCTCGTCGTCGCCCCATATTCCGAGGAGCATTCCTGGCCAGGGCTTCTTTATCACGAGGTAGCCGCGCTCGTTCGGCTCCGCCGGGCTTCCATCAGCTTTAAGAACGTCTGCATCGACGCCGAGGCCCGGAAAAGTAGCCGAGCCGGGCTTAAGCGGGGGCAGCTGTATCCCAGCAGAGGGATAAATCATGTAGCCACCGGTCTCGGTCTGCCACCAAGTGTCGATTATCGGGCACCTTCCACCGCCAACGACTTCATAGTACCACTTCCAGGCCCTCGGGTTAATCGGCTCGCCGACCGAACCGAGGAGCCTTAAACTTGAGAGGTCGTGCTTCTTCACCCACTCATCGCCGTAGCGCATGAGCATTCTGATTGCCGTTGGGGCGGTGTAGAATATCGTTACCCCGTGCTTCTCCACCAGCTCCCAGGGCCTATCGGGCTTTGGATAGTTCAAGGCACCTTCGTACATCATCACCGTAAGGCCAAGCGTCAGGGGCCCGTAGACGAGGTAGCTGTGGCCCGTTATCCAGCCAACATCCGCTGTATTCCAGAAGAGGTCGCTCTCGGTTATTCCCCACGCCCACTCCATCGTTTTGGCCACGTAGACGAGGTAACCCCCAGTGGAGTGGACGATTCCCTTGGGCCTTCCGGTTGTTCCGCTCGTGTAGAGGATGAACAGCGGGTGGTTGCTCTCGACCGGAACGGGCTCAACGTAGCGCTCGGCCCCGTCGAGGAGTTCGTTCCAGTCGTAGTCCCTGCCCTCGACCATGTTGACGCCGTTCTCCTCCCTCCTGAGGACGACGACGCTTTCGACGCTCGGCGTTTCGAGGAGGGCCTTGTCAACTATCCCCTTGAGGTTGAGCTTCTTACCGCGCCTGTAGAGGTAGTCGGCGGTGATGACGACCTTCGCCCTTGCGTCGTTGATTCTCGTTGCTAAGGCTTCCGCCGAGAAGCCCGAGAATACAACGCTGTGAATCGCCCCTATCCTCGCGCTGGCGAGCATTGCTATGACCACTTCTGGAACGAGGGGCATGTAGATGACGACCCTGTCGCCCTTCTCGACTCCGAGGTTTTTCAGTGCTGAAGCAAAGCGGTTCACCTCGCGGTAGAGCTCGTAATAGGTGAGCGTTCTCGTCTCACCGCGCTCGCTCTCCCAGATTATCGCGGCGCGGTTTCTCTTTCCTGCCTTGACGTGCCTGTCAAGGGCGTTGTAGCTCGCGTTGAGCTGACCCCCGACGAACCAGCGGAAGAAGGGTGCCTTTGAGTCATCGAGGACCTTCTCCCAGGTCTTGAACCAGTCTAAAACCTTCGCCTGCTCGGCCCAGAATTCCTCGATGTTCTCTATGGACTTCCGGTGCTCCTCCCTGAAGGCCTCCAGTGGCAGGTACCTCTCCTTGAGGAATCCTTCGCCTATCTGCATGCTACCACCCCGCTTCTCAGAAGTGAGAATTAGGAAACCTTAAAATTCTTTCGTTGATTGTCAAAGTGATAAACGACAAAAGTCGAAAAAGAGTTAGGGAAAGCTAATTAGCCGAACGCCGAAACCAGAATAGCCGTTCGTCGAAACAAAGGTGTGAGGAGTCCCAATTAACAAAGAACCGTCGAAAGATTCCGAAAAAATCCCGCAAATGTTTACAGAAATGTGTAAAAATGCGAGAAGGCAACGTCAGACTGTCAAAGGTTTTTCGAATGTGTTCATCCGTTGATTATCCTCCAGAGTTCTTCTATCTGCTCTATCGGCTCAACTTCCTTGCCCTTCAGGCTGTCGAGTATAAAGTTCTGGTCGAAGGGAATGGCCACGTCGGGCTTAACCGGCAGTTCTTCCTCGACGCCGGGCAGGGCTTTGTTAAGAACGAGGACGTGCTTCAGGCCGAGGCTCTCGCTCAGCGCTTTTATCTTCTTCGAAAGCTCTATAGACTCGGCCGATGGCTCTGCGACGTCGATGACGACGTCAACGTACTTGTCAACGCCCCTTCCGAAGTGCTCTATGCCTGCCTCGGTGTCGACGATGATGACCTCGTTCTCCTTCAGCTTTATGCCCTCGAGGAGCTTTCTGGCAAGGAATCCGTAGGGGCAGGCACAGCCCTCTTCGGCTTCTTCAATCTTCCCGATTGTGAGAACGGCGAGGTTGCCTTTTTTGGCTAAAATCTCCCCCGGAATCTCGTCGAGCGTCCAGTCGAAGAGCTCTTCGTCAAGCTCGCCTTCACCCTCAGCCGCCATGAGGATTTTGGCCCGCTTCTTCCCCCCAAGGTGCTCGGCAAGGGTTTTTACCTTCGGGAGGCCGAGCATCCTGTAGAGGCCGGGGTTCGACTCGTCGGCATCTATTATTAGCACACGGTAGCCTTTTCCGGCCAGATACTTGCCGAGCATCGCGCTTATCGTGCTCTTTCCACAGCCGCCCTTACCGCTCACGAGAACCTTCATTCGTATCACCATCGGGCAAAAAAGTAGCACGCCTTATAAAGAATTCGGTTCATTTCTGTTTCCAACCTCAGGTTCAGGAAAGTAGTATAAAGGCTCCCGCAAAGATAAGAGCGGTGGTGAAGGGTGATTATCTCGAAACCCTGCGTCACGATGAAGGGCGTCGTTATAGGGGCCTACTCGTGGGAGAAGAGGATAAAGCTCGACCTTACCAAAACGGCCCAGTGTTTGAAGGAGAGGGGTTACACGGTAAAAAAGCTCCTGCCCGGAGTGATGCTAATCCTGGAGATGGAGGGCTACGAGGTTAGCGTTTATCCGAGCGGGAAGATAATCGTCAAACTCTTAGAGGATGCGAAGAAAGGTGAGGAAATCGCGAGGATTGTTTACGACTGCGCCGGGGTTCTGGAGGTGGTAGCGTGAGGATTCCGGAAGATGTTAGGAAGGACATACCGCTGACGAGCGGGGTCATCTACTTCGACAACACGGCAACCTCACTCACGCCGAAGCCGGTTGTAGAGGCCATGGACGAGTACTACCTCAAATACCGCGCCAACGTCCATCGCGGTGTGCACAGGCTCTCCCAGATGGCGACGCACAAGTACGAGGAGAGCAGGAAAGTGGTCGCGGGCTTCATCAACGCGAAGTTCGAGGAGATAGCGTTCACCAAGAACACGAGCGAGAGCCTCAACCTTGTTGCCCTCGGCCTTGAGGGCATCTTCAAGCCGGGGGACAAGATAGT
>NZ_JAMONU010000003.1 GCF_027066465.1 Thermococcus sp. | reverse complement strand
CCCTTCGGGCGCCTTTGTGGAGTGAAACACTGATTAACAGAGCAAATTCAGTAGAAACCCTTTCTAAAATTTGCACTTCTAAAAAGCACTTAATCTTCCGCCAGCGCTGAAGCTTTTGGAAAAGCTTCACCAAAAGCTCGTGATTCCTATTTTAGGAATTTTAAACTCTAAACCGGCTCCTAAAGGTTGAATTTTTTAAAATACGCCCTTTTTCACGCGGGTTCTGTTTGAACTGCACTCCTTCGGAGCGCAAAAACACTTGAACCCCCTTTAAAAGACGCTTTTAAAGGAGTTCATCCCTTCAAAGGAGCAACTCAAAAAGAAATCCACTTAAAAACTGTTCCTCAAAAGGAATCACAAACCTTTGATGAAACTTTGCCCAGCAAAGTTTCTGGTGCGGGGGCGGGGATTTGAACCCCGGAACCCCTACGGGAGTGGATCTTGAGTCCACCGCCTTTGACCAGGCTCGGCAACCCCCGCGCGGAGGGCTCTCCGAGAAGTTGAGGGTTTGAGGAGTTTATAAATTTTTAGGAGGGGAGAAATTCAGCGCTCCATCTTTTTGACGCCGTCTCCGGTTCCTACAAGAACCAAGTCCGCTATGTCGGCGAAGATACCGTTCTCGACAACGCCCGGAATGTTGTTGAGTTCTATCTCAAGGTCGAGCGGGTCCTCTATGCGATGGAACCTCGCGTCAAGTATGAAGTTACCGTTTTCGGTAACGACAGGCCCATCTTTTTTACTTGCCATTCTGAGTTCTGCGCTCGCATTAAAGACCTCTATTTCCTCCGCTATTGCACGCCAAGCGGCGGGAATAACCTCTATCGGAACGGGCATTTTCTGTCCGAGGTACTCGACGAGCTTGCTCTCATCGACGAGGACAACGAACATACCCGCCCTGTACTCAACTATTTTCTCCATGGTCAGCGCGGCCCCCCTGCCTTTTATGAGGTTCATGTGCGGGTCAACCTCGTCGGCCCCGTCGACGGCCAGGTCTATCGCATCCACCTCGTCGAGGCTCACAACAGGAACGCCGGACTCTATTGCGAGAAGCCTCGCCTGGTAGGACGTTGGAACGCCGTAAACGTCCTCAAGTTCACCATCCATGATGAGCTTCCCGAGGTACCTGATGAAGTACGCGGTCGTCGAACCGGTTCCCAAGCCTATGACCATTTCGTCCTCAACGAGCCTTAGGGCCTCCTTCGCCACGGCCTTTTTCATATCCTCCACGTTCATACAATCACCTCGTGATGTTGAACTGACAGCTTATGCTCGCGTTGCCGCTGTGGACCATCTTGTATAGAAGGCTCTGGTTTGAGTAGCAAACGGGCGTGAAGTTGATGACGAGGGAGTAGCTGAGCATCGTGAAGTACAGCCAGAACAACAGCCAGCCCCAGAACGCCTTCCTCAGTATCGCCCTCTCGTCCGGAACGTCTGGGGGCAGTTCCTTAATGACTGCCAGAACGAACTTGTCAAGTAGGAGGTATAGGAGAAAGCCCACAAGCCAGCCGGCACTGAACTTCGCAGAGAGGACTCCGCTGATTATCCCTGTTATAACGCCCCACAGGTAAACGGTGAGCGAAAACTTGTATTCAATTGCCAGCTTCACCCCTTTCACCTAAGGCCCTCTTGAGGAAGGGAACTTTAAAACCTTTCTCAAAAATTGGAGGAAAAATCACCTCAGCCTTATCGCATCGAGGTTCTGTGGCGCGGCGGTTCTTATGTTGAACTTCCTGTGTATGCTCGTTGAAAGGTCGGAGCACTTGTGGGCCTCCCCGTGAACCGTTATCACGCGCTCCGGTCTCGGCCTGACCTTCGCGACATAGCTTATAAGCTCCCTCCTGTCGGCGTGACCTGAGAAGCCGTCTATGGTGTGAACCTGCATGTTGACCTGAACGACCTCGGTTCTGCCGTCCTCGCCAACCAGAGGTATCTCGCGCAGGCCCCTCTGCACCTGCCTTCCAAGCGTTCCCTCCGCCTGATAGCTGACGAAGATTATGCTGTTCTTCTCGTCCGGGGCGAGCTGCTTGAAGTACTCGACGCTCGGTCCGCCGACGAGCATGCCCGAGGTAGCTATGATTATCGCGGGTTCTCCGCTGTCGATGATGTCCTGCCTCTCGCGCGAGTTGGCAACGCTCTTGAATATGGGGTTGAGGAACGGGTTGTAGCCCTCGTGGAGTATCTGCTCGCGGAGGCTCTTGCTGAGGTACTCCGGGTAAGCCGTGTGGATTGCCGTCGCTTCCCAAATCATTCCGTCGAGGTAAATCGGAACCTCTATACCTCCAACGCGCGCGTACTCTTCGAGAACCATCATTATCTCCTGCGCCCTACCGACTGCCATCGCCGGGATGAGAACCTTTCCGCCGCGCTTGATTGTTTCCCTTATGACCTCTATGAGCTTCTTCTCGGCCTCCTCACGGGGCATCTGGTAGTCGTTGCTTCCGCCGTAGGTGGACTCCATAACGAGGGTCTCAAGGCGCGGGAACCTGCTTACTGCCGGCTCGAAGAGCCTCGTCGGGATGAACTTGAAGTCGCCGGTTACCGCTATGTTGTGAAGCCCGTTGCCGATGTGGAGGTGAACTATTGCCGAGCCGAGTATATGCCCGGCGTTGTGAAGGGTCAGCCTTATGTCAGGGGCTATGTCGCGGACCTCTCCGTAGTCAAGGGTTATGGTGTGCTTTATGACCTCCTTTATGTCCCTGGGCCTGTACAGCGGTTCGAGGCCGTTCATGTGCTGAATCTCAATGAAGTCCTGCTGGAGGAGGGTCATCAAATCCCTCGTTGGGGGAGTTGTGTAAATCGGCCCGTCAAAGAGCTTGTAGCGGAAGAGGTACGGGAGCATTCCGCTGTGGTCGAGGTGAGCGTGGGTTATGATTATCGCGTCGAGAAGGCCCTCGTCGAGGACGTAGCGGAATTCTGGAGCGTCGAAGTGCGGGAAGGCTTTGAGCGGGTCTTTCATCGCGGCTATGTTCACACCGAAATCAACGAGAACGTAGCTTTCATCGGTCTGAACCAAGAGGGCACTCCTTCCAACCTCGCGGAAGCCACCCAACCCGGTAATCCTAATCCACCTGCTCTTGTATTCGGACTTGCGGTAGATGTTCCTACCGACGTGCCTCAGGAACCTCCTCCTGTCCTTGCTCTCTGTCTGGAGAATCTGCCTTATCGAGTAAATTGTCTGGCTCTGGAGCGGAGGAGTTCTGACGACCCTCGGTGCCCAGTGGACCTTCTGCGTGATTAGGCGAAGCGTCTCGCCGTTCTTACCGATGACGAGACCGGGCTTCTTGGCCTCTATGAGAACCTCGCCGACGGAGGGGTCGAAGCTTATGTTCGTTATTTCCGCCTCACTGGGAACCAGCTCTTTAATCATCTCTTCGGCCTTCTCCGGCGGGAGCAAAATGTCGGGGTCAGGACGAACGCTTATTCTCTTTTTAAGAACCTTTGCGAGATTTCTGATGAGCTCCCCATCCTTCATTATTGCCTCCGGGTTCTTGGTGTAGATTACGAGCTCCGGCCCTTCGAACTCAACGTCTGTTATCCTCGCGTTCGGTGGAACCATCTGGGCTATAACCTCTCGAATCTCCTTGAGTATCTCGTCAACGTGGGTTTCCCTTCGAATCAACGCCATCACCTCAGAACAGTGC
Organism: Thermococcus sp.; assembly: GCF_027066465.1. Lineage (GTDB taxonomy): Archaea > Methanobacteriota_B > Thermococci > Thermococcales > Thermococcaceae > Thermococcus. The sequence continues at coordinate 15,924 of NZ_JAMONU010000003.1, read as the reverse complement.
TTTGAGTTCCTCCTCGCTCCACTCGCGGTAGCCTTTCTCCGTCACGGTAACTAGGGTAACACCACCCCCGGTGAAAACGTCCCTCCTTGTTGCGACCTTTATCGCCTTCAGGGCGAGCCTTATTCCATCCTCCAAGGAGAGGTCATCGCGGTAGTTCTCCTCAAGGACCGAGAAGGCGAACTCCATCCCCGAGCCGGCGGCTGTAAACCTGTCCTCGGTTACACCACCAGCCATGTCTATTGAGAACAGCCCCGGCTTCTCGTCGTAGCCGGCAATCAGAAACCAGCCGAAGTAAGGCATGAAGCGGCTTCCGTGAAGTATGTTCGCCGTGAGCGTCGCCAGCGCCTTAACGCTCATCTCCCTTCCAACCCTCGCCCTGTAAAGCTTTGCTTCAGCGCGGAGAAGCCTGACAATGCTCAGTATGTCCCCAACGCTTCCAGCCCCTGCCAAGGCGAGGTGCTCGTCTATCTGGAACACCTTGGTTACTCCCTCTGAAAGCACCATGTTGCCGAGCGATGCCCTCCTGTCGGCCGCTAGCACTACTCCGTCCCGACAGACTACGCCGACGGTAGTGGTCCCCTTCAGCTTCTCGACCAACTACAACACCCCTTGAGATTGTTAGAATAGAAGAATCCTGAATCGGGCTTGGGGAAAGGGTATTTAAAGGTTTCGTCGAAGTTACTCCAGTGATACAATATGAGAGGCGAAGTAATACTCCTAACCGGTCCACCCCTCAACGGAAGGGATGAATACGTCAGTGAAGCCCTAAAGAATGCTGGGGAGAAAAGCTACGCCTACTACCACGTCTTCGAGTATCTCAGGGAAGTTGGAAAAGAGAAGGGTGTAAAGATAACCCGGAAGAACGTCCTAGACTTTGCGATAAGCCATCAAGACCTGATGAACGAAATCCGCGACGAGGCCTTTGAGAGGATTCGGGCCGAGATAGAGGAGAGCGACAAAAGGTTCCACCTCGTTTCGACACCGAGCCTCTTCCGCTGGGGGAGCGGAAGCGTTATAGGTTTTACACTCAGCAACCTCAAGCTCCTCAAGCCCAACAGGGTGATAATAGTCCTCGACGACGTGCTCTCGGTAAGAAGGAGGATAATCAATGACCCGGACTGGTTCGAACGCTTCGGTAACGACCCGGACAACATAAAGCTGACCACCCTCGTCATGTGGCGTGAAGATGCCATAAACCACGTCAAGACCCTGATACACGAACTCAAGAAGGAGGGAATAAACGTCCGGTACGTCCTCCAGTTCGGCATAAGGCACCCGCCGGAGGTCTTCCTCGACCTGATATTCAGGGAGAAGGAGAAGCCCCTCGTGTACCTCAGCTACCCGATGACCGGCCACGAGGAGGAGTACTACACCCGCGTCAGGGGGTTCTACACCAAGCTGAGCGAGCACTTTACCGTTCTCGACCCCGGGGCTTTAGACGACTGGTGGGTCGTGGCTGAGTACGACAATCAAGTGGCCAAGAATCCAAACGTGAAGAAAATCAGGATAAAGCACCTCCTTGACGGAGATGAAGTGGACGAGCTTGAGAGAGAGGACATAGAGCAGGCCACCGAGATACTGAGGAGACAGCTCGTGGAGAGGGACTTCAACCTCGTTGGCGTGAGCAAAGCGATAGCGGTCTACCACTACGCCGAGGGCGTTTCAGCGGGAGTCGTCAGCGAGATGGCAGAAGCATACAGGACGCTTGCGGCGATATACCTCTACTACCCCTTCAAAAGGAGACCCAGCCCGTTCATGGAGTTCTACGGCATGCAGAACCCATCAAGGCGGACGATGTTCAGGGACGAGGACGATATGATAAGGGCGATGGTCGAGGAGAAGGACTACTGGACAAAGGGCTGACCTTCTTTTAGTCTCTTCTTATTATTCAACAAACCTACTTTCAAGAACCGAAGGGAGAATTGAGAAGGAAAGGAAGGGAAAAGAAATCACTTCTTGACCCATCCGCGCCACTTCATGGCGTCGTAGACCCTCTGGACGGCCACAACGTAGGCGGCGTCACGCATGTTGATGTTCTTCTCCTTGTGGGTGTTGTAGACGTCCCAGAAAGCCTTGGTCATCTTCTTGTCGAGCTTGGCCCTAGTTGTCTCGACGTCCCAGTAGTCGCCGGTTATGTTCTGGACCCACTCGAAGTAGCTGACGGTGACACCACCGGCGTTGCAGAGGAAGTCCGGTATGATGAGGACGCCCTTCTCGTAGAGTATCTCATCTGCCTCCGGGGTGGTCGGACCGTTGGCAAGCTCGGCGACAATCTTGGCCTTAATCCTGTCGGCGTTGTCCTTGGTGATGACCTCCTCGATTGCTGCAGGAGCGAGGACGTCGACGTCAAGCTCAAGGAGTTCCTCGTTGGTAATGTTGGTCGCGCCTGGGAAGTCCTTAACTGAGCCGTGCTCCTGCTTCCACTTGAGGACCTCGTCGGCGTTGAGCCCATCCGGGTTGTAGATGCCGCCCTTGCTGTCGCTGACGGCGACGACCTTCATGCCGTACTCCTCGCTCATTATCTTGGCCATGTAATAGCCGGCGTTACCGTAACCCTGGATGGCGATGGTCTTGCCCTTGAGGCTGTCCCAGCCAAGGGCCTTCGCGGCCTCGCGGACGGTGTAGCTGGCACCGCGAGCGGTGGCGTCCATCCTCGCGACGATACCGCCAACTCCCGGTGGCTTACCGGTGATGATTCCGAAGCTCGGGACCTTCCTCCTGCTGATGGCCTCGTACTCGTCCATCATCCAGGCCATAATCTGCGGGTTGGTGTAGACGTCGGGAGCCGGAATGTCGGTCCACGGGCTGATGATGTCGTAGATTGCCCTTATGTAGCCGCGGGCGAGCCTCTCCTTCTCCCTGTCGGAGAGCTTCTTCGGGTCAACGATAACTCCACCCTTACCGCCACCGTAGGGCAGGTCCATAACGGCGGTCTTCCAGGTCATCCAGGCGGCAAGGGCCTTAACGGTTCCGAGTGTCTCGGCCGGGTGCCACCTTATACCACCCTTTGTCGGGCCCCTGGCCCAGTTGTACTGAACGCGGAAGCCGGTGAAGACCTTAACAGAACCGTCGTCCATCTCGACCGGAATGCTAACCTCGAGAATCCTCATGGGCCTCTTTAGGAACTCAAGGGCCTCCTCACTAATGTCCATGTACTGGGCAGCCCTCTCGAGCTGCTTAACGGCAATCTCAAAGGGGTCGACTTCGACCATTCCTATCACCTCGGGTTTCGGTAATCTGCGATACGGGTTACGTCCTTTGCGTATATAAACCTTTCGGAAAAAGGCCGCAGAAGGCTTAGTTTTCAACAAAAAGTTAGCATCTCAAATTTTCGAGGAAATAAAAAGTTTTCCCGAAATTTTCGGCTAAAAGAAGTTATGTGCATTCAAAATTTTCTGAACATTGATGAACATCATAACGCATCAATGAAATGCAAACGGAGAGGCCCTCAGCGAGAAGTCGGTCATCACCCGTCAGCTCACTCACCTTCCAATCATCGGGCCATTGGAGTATTTTAACCATCGTTAAAAACCTTTTGTGAAATATCATTCACCTATAAAAGTTGTTATACCGTCGGTTATGTTTTAAAACTATTTGTCATAAATTCAACATTCTGGGAAGTTGTCGCCAAGGGACTGAAAAAATGACGAGAGGAGAGATTCCAATGTTTTACCGCTACGTAAATCGGCTTTCGTCGAAAACTCTCCTCAAAAAGCTTTTTATAGGGTGTCGTCTTCTATACGTAATGCCCCTCCTTAGGGCATTGTATTGGTGTTAGATACAGGTAGGTACGGAGGTGGGTATTGATGGAGCAGCAGAGGGACCAATGGGCGACCAAGATTGGTTTGATTTTGGCAATGGCTGGAAACGCCGTTGGTCTTGGTAACTTCGTTAGGTTCCCAACCCAGGTCGCCCAGCACGGCGGCGGCGCCTTCATGGTGCCCTACTTCCTGGCGCTGTTCCTCCTCGGAATACCAATAATGTGGGTTGAGTGGGTTGCAGGAAGGTACGGCGGTAAATACGGTCACGGAACGCTCGGTCCGAGCTACTACCTCATGGCGAGGGAAAGCCTCAAGCCCAGAAGCGCCCTGGTAATGGGAGTCATCAGCGGTATGGTCGCTTTTGCCGGTGTTACACTGCTCAACAGCTACTACCTGCACTTAATCGGCTGGTCTGCCGCGTACACGTGGTTCAGCATCACCGGGGCATACTACGGAAAGAACACCGGACAGTTCTTCAGCAACTACCTGTCAAACCACGCTGAGGTGTTCCTCTTCTGGGGCATAACAATAGTCACCATAGCCATAGCCGTGGGAAGGGGTGTCAGCAAGGGTATCGAGAAGTGGGTCAAGGTCATGATGCCGTTGCTCTACATCTTCGCAATCATAATGGTCGGCTACGTCTTCGTCCTCGGCTCCCCGATAAACCCCAACTGGAGCACCATCGATGGATTCGCCTTCATCTGGACCCCGAACTGGGCGTACCTTAAGGCGCACTTCGCAACGGTCATGCTCGCAGCCGCTGGACAGATATTCTTCACGCTATCCCTCGGTATGGGTATCATACAGAACTACGCGAGCTACCTCGGTCCCAACGATGACGTCGCTCTTTCAGGTATAGCAACCGTTTCGCTGAACGAGTTCGCAGAGGTCATCCTCGGTGGTTCCCTCGCCATCCCGCTGGCCACCGCCTACGCCCCGAAGATTGTTCCGCCCGACGTTCTGGCCCAGGGTAAGAACGCCGCACTCGCGTGGATTGGACAGAAGTTCGGTCTCGGTTTCGCCTACACCAGCCTGCCCAACGTCTTCGTCAGCATGGGCCAGATTGGAAGGTTCTTCGGAGCGCTGTGGTTCCTCCTGCTGTGGTTCGCGGGCTGGACTTCGGCGATAGCAATGTACAACTACTTGGTTGCACTCTTCGAGGAGGACCTCAACATCAAGAGGAGCATAGGCACGTGGCTCGTGCTGCTGATATACTTCATACTCGGCCTGCCGGTCATCTACATCGGCCTCGACAAGTACGTCACCCCGCTCGACAACTGGATTAGCTTCCAGCTGACGCTGCTGGCGTTGCTCGACATCATCGTCGCGGTGTACCTCTTCAAGCCCAGCAACTTCTGGGAGGAGCTTCACAAGGGAGCCTACATCAGGGTTCCAACGGTTTACAAGTGGATTACCCTCATAATAGCGCCAATCTTCCTGCTGATTCCGCTGGTCGGAACGTTCAAGGGCTTCGTCAGCGGAGGAATTCCACCGACAGTTGGGGCAGTGATAATCATAATGTTCATCATCGGAGCAATAGAAACGTACTTCGCCATCAAGAAGAAGTACGGCGAGGAGATAGCAAGGAACGAGGTCCTAATCAAGCTCTGAGGTGGTGAAGATGGGAAGCTGGGTAATCTACATGGCAATAGCGTGGCTTATTATCCTTGCAATGATGTTCTGGAGCATAGGAAAGCTCCTCGAAGCCGAGAAGCAGGGGCAAGGGTCTTAAATCTCCCTTCTTTTTTTAGTTTTGGAGGGATAATCGTGAAGAGTCCGAGCATTCTTGAGGACACCGCGGAGGTTCTCGAAGCAACGGTATCCAACGTTGAGAGACTTACGGTCCTCAGCGAAAAGGAGAAGGGAAAGGTAATCTCCCTCCTGAGGGAAGCGGCGGAGAACTTCAGAAGGCTCTCAAAGAACGTAAAGAATGACAACGTCGAGCTTGCGGAGTTCTTCTACAAGAAGGCCAGGGAGCTCAAGGCCATGAGCACAGACAGGGGCATCGAAAAAGGCGGCAAAAAGGAATTCATGGAGAGGGTTAGGAAGATGAACCTATACTCCAAGTCAGCCGTCTACGACTTTGACCCCGACATGCTCAAAGCCCTCAAGAGGGCGTACAGAACGTACATCTTTGGAATGACGGCGTTTTTCCTGCTCGTAGGCGTTTATATGAGCCAGATAATGGCCGTAACGGCCCTAATCCTTGCGATTCCAATAATACTCTCGATGCTCTCCCTTCAGAGGAGGGGCTACCTGGGACTTCTGCTCGCGTATTCGGCGGCCCCAATTCCCATAATCCAGGGCGTCATGGGACTAACCTACGGCTGGAAACAGCTTACAACGCCCGGAGCCATCGATAAAATAGCAGAGATAATACACAAAAGTCCGAGCTTCGTCGAAGGGTGGCTCATCTTCATGGTGATTCTGAGCGCGGTTGAACTCTACCTGATAATCTACGGCCTATACCTGCTCTACAAGCACCGCCATGCATTCCTCTAGAGCTGCTCCACGAACCTTCTCAACCTTTTTATCGAGATTCCGCTCTTCCTCGCGAGCTCCTCAAGGTCCGCGCGAAGTAAATCTTCGGGCGTCTTTATCCCAGCCCTGTTAAGCCTCGCAAGGGTTTTGGGACCGATGCCCTTGACGTCTATGAGGCGTTTAAGCTTCGGCGCGCGTTTCTTCTTGGTCTCCGGCTTCTTAGGCTTTTCAACGCTCTCAACCCTCTTCACCAGCCTCGTGTCAATCCTCTTCGCGAGGGGAACCTTCGGTTTCCTTCTCTTCACGAAGGCGAGCGAACTCGCGTAGAACCTCTCCGCCCGTTCTTTCCGCCCCTCTCTGACATCTGGAGTTTCAACGGCTTCCCCTCCAGAACTGCCCCCGTTTCCGGTCTCTTCAGCCCGCTCCCCGGCGGAAACTTCAATCTCATATGGAGTCCCCGCGGTGGATTCCCCCTCAGGCGGGACCTCCGGCGGTTCGACGAACTCCTCCAGCTCTGGAGGGCTGTCGCTGACGTAGTGGGCAACTATCACCGGCCTGAAGGGGTTGTCGCGCTTCTCAAGCTCCTCAAGGAGCGAAACGTCCATCTCGCCAGTGTTGAAGTATTTGACGACCTCGTTGGCAAGCCTGTGGAAGTCCCTGCTGTGGAGCAGAACGCGCCTTTCCGCGTAGGCCTTAGCCTGGCCCGTCGTTATGAGGAACTGCCAGTCGCTCGCCTCGAGGATTAGAAGCTCCCTCGCGAGCTGTTCTATCGCCCTGTCGCCGAGCTTATCCTTTCCATAAAACCGGCTCGCCAGCGCGACCATACGCTCTTCCGCGCGGTAAATTTCCTCCCACGTCCACTCGGTTTCCTCGTTCCACCACGTTGAATGGTCCGCGTTGGCGCCCCACGAGCCCTCTGGCAGTTCAACCTCAAGCCTCTCGCCGGAGTAGTTCGAGAGAAAGGCCGAAAGCGTCGTCGTTTTGATTCCCCTCTCGGCAAGAAGCTCAAGAACCCTGCCAAGCCACTTAACTCCCTCGTACCACCAGTGGCCGAACAGCTCGGTGTCGTAGGGGGCAACGATTATCCCCTTCTCACCGGTTTCCTCCTCGAACCTCGCGAGCAGGTTCTCGACGAGGGAAACGAAGTGCCTCGCGTGCTCTTCGACCCGCTCAAGGGCCTTCTCGGGGTCGTAGAAGTCCTTCTCGCCCAAATCAACGTCCTTACCGGTTACACGCCAGTACTGGTTGCCGCTCCGCTCGGCCTTCCTGTGGAACTCCCGGTAATAGAAGTCGCCGGGGTAGCCGTAGTGGGCGCTCCAGACCTGATGGCCCGTCTCGCGGTTTCTGGCAAAGATTGCGACGTTTGACCCCTTGACCCAGTAGGGCCTGAGCGTTGCGAGGGAACCTGCGGGAACCGGGGCGCCGTAGGAGTCGCCCACCGGTCCGTTATCAACGAGGTTGCTCTCAACGAAGAAGTACTCGATTCCGAACTCCTCGAGGAACTTCTCTATCCCCTTCCTCTCGACGGTTCTTCCGCCGGGGAGCTTCCACTCGCCACTCGGCCGGTAGGCGCACTCGGAAACCCACATTCCCCTTGGCCTCTTTCCGAAGTGCTTCTCGTAGGTCGCCACTCCGTTGGCTATCTGGGAGCGTATCGACTCATCTCTTAGAAGAAGGGGCAGGTAGGCGTGTGTCGCGGGAGAGGTTATGATTTCAATGTAGCCTCCCTCTTGGAGCTCCCGGAACTTGCCGATTACGTCGCCGTTTATGGCCTTCCAGTAGGAGTAAACGCGCTCGAAGTGGCGGAGGACTTCTTTAACGGGCTTCTCGGGGTATTTGCCAGATTCGAGGTCCTCCCTTGTTCTTTCGATTTTCCTCAAGAGATACTTCTCGAACTCGGCCTTGATGTAGTCGTCGGCCAGCTGCTCCATCAGGACGGGCGTTATGTTCACGACGAGCTGGAAGTTGAGGGAGCCCCTCAAGCGCTCGAACTCCATGAGCAAAGGGAGGTAGCTCTCGCTCATCGCCTCGTAGAGCCACTCCTCGCCGAAGGGCCACCTGCCATGCCTCCTGACGTAGGGCAGATGAGTGTGGAGGACGAAAGTGAGGTAGCCTTTCACCTGTATCACCGGAGGTGTTTAAGCCTCATCGTATTTAACCTTATTCGGAACAGGGCTGTGCCCGGGTTCAATTATGTCCATGGGTAAATGTTTTAGAGCGAAAAGACAACTATGGACGGTGAACGCCATGGAGGTCAAAGGAGCGGAGAGCGGTTTCGTTGCAGGGGCGCTGGCGGTTGTTCTCCTGGGAGCGATACTTTCCGTTCTGAGTGCGCCGATAGGCGGCTTTACAAAGCTCGGCTACATAGTGTACGACATTGGTGTCGTGGGGCTGGCCTTTGGATTGTTCACCGAGGCCCTGACAGGGGAAAGAGGCGACGCCATTAAGGCCGCAATGGCCATAGCGGGCGCCCTTCTCATACTCGCCCTCAGGCTTTAACCTTTTAACCCCAGCCCTCTACTCTTTTTCAGGTGGGAGAATGAAGGAGGAGATGAGTTCCGTTGACATACGCTACGTTGTGAGGGAGCTTCAATGGCTCGTTGGCTCTCGCGTTGACAAGGTCTACCACGACGGGGACGAGATTAGGATTAAGCTCCGCACGAAGGAGGGGAGAGCGGATTTAATCCTCCAGGCTGGAAAGAGGTTTCATTTAACGAGCTACGTCAAGGAGGCGCCGAAACAGCCTTCGAGCTTCACCATGCTCCTCAGAAAGCACCTGGGCGGAGGCTTTATAGACGCGATAGAGCAACACCAGTTCGACAGGATTGTCAAGGTTCGTGTCGGCGACTACACGCTCATCGGCGAGCTCTTCAGGAGGGGGAACATAATCCTCGTTGATTCTGAGAACAGGATTGTGGCAGCTCTCCGCTACGAAGAGTACAAGGACAGGACGATAAAGCCGAAGGCAGAGTACAAGTTCCCGCCAGCCCGTGAAAACCCGTTGGAGGTTTCCTTCGAGCGCTTCCTTGAGCTTATGCGGGAGGACGAAAACCTTGAGCTCGTCAGAGCCCTGGCGAGGAAGCTCAACATGGGCGGAATGTACGCGGAGGAGATTTCCATAAGGGCCGGCTTCGAGAAAACCACCCCCGTGAAGGAACTGAGCGACGAGGATTTGAGGAAGGTCTACGAGGCGATGATGAAAACTTTCAACGACGAGCCGAAACCGAACATCGTCTACAAGGACGGCAACATGCACGACGTCGTCCCAATCGAGCTGAGAATCTACGAGGGACTTGAGAAGCACTATTTTAAAACGTTCAGCGAGGCCCTCGATGAATACTTTGGTAAGCTCACAATCGAGAAGGCCAAAATCGAGAGGACAAAAAAGCTCGAAAGCAAGAAGAGACAGCTACTGGCGACGCTGAGGAAGCAGGAGGAGATGCTCAAGGGCTTCGAGAGGGCCATGAACGAGAACCAAGAAATAGGGAATTTAATCTACGCGAACTACGCGATGGTTGAACGGCTTTTGGACGAGTTCAGGAAGGCAACGGAAAAGCTCGGCTGGGAGGAGTTCAAAAGGAGAATAGAGGCAGGCAAAAAAGAGGGCAACAGAGTTGCACTCATGGTAAAATCCATCGACCCGAAGGATAAGGCCGTAACGATTGAGCTCGATGGAAAGAAGGTCAAGCTTTATTTAAACAAAAGCGTAGGCGAGAACGCCGAGCTCTACTACGAGAACGCCAAGAAGTTCCGTCACAAGTATGAGGGTGCCCTGAAGGCCTACGAGGACACGAAGCGCAAGCTCGACGAGGTCGAGAAGCTCATCGAGGAGGAGATGAAGAAGGAACTCAACGTTAGGAGGGTGGAGAGGAGCAGGAGAAAGTGGTTTGAGAAGTTCCGCTGGTTCGTTTCGAGCGAGGGCTTTCTTGTACTGGCTGGAAAGGACGCGAGCACCAACGAGGTTCTCGTAAAGAAGCACATGACCGAGAACGACCTCTACTGCCATGCAGATGTTTACGGAGCGCCACACGTCGTCATCAAGGACGGGCAGAAAGCCGGAGAGAAGACCATCTTCGAGGCCTGCCAGTTCGCCGTCTCGATGAGCAGGGCGTGGAGTCAGGGGCTTTACAGTGGAGACGCCTACTGGGCGTATCCAAATCAGGTGACTAAACAGGCTCCCAGCGGTGAGTACCTCGGCAAGGGCGCCTTCATGGTCTACGGGAAGAGGAATTGGCTTAGGGGACTACCGCTCAGGCTGGCGGTGGGAGTCATAAACTACGAGGGGGAGGACTACGTCGTCTGCGCGCCCCTTGACGCGATTAAGGCCCACACGAACAGGTACATCGTCATAAGGCCCGGCAGGCTCAAGAAGGGAGAGCTCGTCAAGAAGATACGCGGAATCCTTGAGAAGTGGGGCTACAAGGTTCGCGAGGAGGACTTGAACGCGATTCTGCCTCCGGGAGGTGGAGAAATAGTGGAGGTGGTCGGTTAAACCAGCTCCTTCCCGGTTCCAGTCATGACAAGCTTGCCGTGCTTCACTCCCTTGAGGCTCAGTAGCCGGTCTGCTATCTCCTTTATCCTGCTCGCCTTTCCCTTGACTATGACGACCTCAAGGCAGTTGTGCTCGTCCATGTGGACGTGAATGCTGGAAACAATTTCTTCAAGGTACTCGTGCTGTAGGTCGAGGAGCTCCTTGACGACGTCCGCCTCGTCGTGGTTGTAGAGCATCGTTATGGTTCCGGCAACTTCAGTATCTCCCATCTCCCACTCGTTTCGGATTATGAAGTCCCTCATGAGGTCCCTTATTGCCTCGCTCCTGTTGACGTAGCCCTTCTCCTCAATTATTCTGTCGAACTTTTCGAGCAACTCCTCGGGAACCGAAACACCGAAGCGAACGACCCTCATAACACCACCGATTTAGTTGATGACACTGAAGTTATAAACCTGTTCCAAAAGTCTTTTATCGGAACTCAAGATAACCCCCAACATGCCCCTGAGCGAGCTGTACACCCTGGCGAAGAGAGAATTCGCCGAAGACCTAATCTTTGAAATCAACGATAAGCCCGTCACGCTCTCAATAAAGGGAGTCCTCATAGCCCGGGCCGAGAGGGAAGGCTACAACTTCTCGTTCTTCGAAGTTACGGAAATTGAAACCGTGCTGGCCGTTCAGATGAAGGGATTTATAGTGTACATAGCGATTGAGAGCGACGAGGAGCTTGACGACGAGGAGTACGCGGAGGTCGCAAAGGCACTCCTCGAACACCTGACCCCCAAGATAGCCCTCCTTATAACAAAGGCCGAGAAGGACTACAGAGGCAAGGCGGACCTGCTCCTCGACGATGGAATGTCCCCGGAGCTTAAGGAGTTCTTCTACTCCCAGCTCGTGAAGCACAGGAGAGGGGAGACCCCCTACGAGCAGACGGAGATAGCGTGAGGTGGTTGCCGTGAAGCGGCTGTTAGCTGTGGTCCTGGCCGTTGCGGTCATCCTCGGGGTCGTGTACTGGGATTACTACTACATCAAACCCGTGCCAAGGCCAAAGATGTGGGGATACAACGACCCCCCGGTGCTCATCAACATGAGCTGGCAGAAAAACGGAAGCGTTGAGGTTCTCAGCCTGACGTCTAAAAACGCAAGTGCCCTCTACGGGAAGGTCATGGGGCAGCTCCAGAACATCGGCTACTCAATGAGCCAAGGCAACTGGAGCAGGGTAACCTGCCAGTGGAGCCTCTGGGAGTCGAAGAACAGGACGTATTACATAGCCTACAACGGTTCAAGGTTTCTCGCCCTGAGGGGTTCCTACGACGACGTCCTCAACGCAACCGGCAGGATGTGGCTCTGCGGAAGACCGAAGAGCGGCACTTTGATTTCATCTCCAAGCCCGTGGAAAGCCGCCGAAGCCCTCGCACTTTCGCTTGGAAGCGAACTTATGAAGTACAACATCACCATAGGCCAGGCAACCTGGGAGGGGCCACTGCCCGACTGGTACCTCGCAAAGTTCTCCTTCGAGATAAAAGTGGGGGACGGGGTTCTGGTACTCATCCTCGTGTACTCAAATGAGAGCGAGGTAAAGTATGCCGAATACCTCCTGAAGAAAAAAGACAGGGACCTTAGGTTCCTCGAGAGCGATGCCGGTCAGTACAAGGCACTCATCGTTCTGAAGGGCAGAAAGGCAGACGTTGATGAGGTCCTTGGAATCCTCTCCGGCCCGAGGGTTAGGTAAGCTTAACATTTAGACGGGAAAACCGGCAAAAATTTCGCTGTTTTCGTCTTTGTGCCGGTCGTTTTTCCAAAAAAGATATAAACTCCAAAATCATCTGCACTACGATGCGCCATGATGGTCAGGAGTGATTGTTTTTGGCTTTGAAAGTCGCTTCTCGAGCTCTGGCATAGCGGTTAGGCGGGATTGTTTTTGGCGCTGAGCTGAGGAGGGATTGCTTTTGGCCGCGCCGTTCTGTCATCTAAACACTCCGGTTTAGTCCTCACGCTCTTATTCCCTCATCCTTTGGGACGTCCTTTCTCCAAACGGATTAAAGGAATTGGAGGAGGTGTTGGAATGAAAGCCGTTCTGCCCGATTCGAAGATACCAAAGAGGTGGTACAACATACTGACCGACCTCCCGGAGCCCTTAGCTCCGCCCCTCGACCCGGAAACCGACGAGCCGATGAGGCCGGAGAAGCTGTTGAGGATTTTCGCGGAGGAGCTTGTGAAGCAGGAGATGAGCACGGAAAGGTACATCGAGATTCCAAAGAAGGTCCGTGAGCTCTACGCCAAGATAGGCAGGCCAACACCGCTTTTCAGGGCGACGAACCTTGAGAAAGCCCTCGACACACCGGCGAGGATTTACTTCAAGTACGAGGGTGCCACCGTAACGGGGAGCCACAAGATAAACACCGCTTTAGCCCAGGCCTACTACGCAAAGGAGCAGGGGATAGAGAGGCTCGTTACCGAGACCGGGGCCGGCCAGTGGGGAACCGCTTTGAGCCTGGCCGGTGCCCTGCTTGGGTTAAAAGTTCGCGTTTACATGGCGCGCGCCAGCTATCAGCAGAAGCCCTACAGGAAGACGATAATGCGCCTCTACGGGGCCGAAATCTACCCAAGTCCAAGCGACAGAACCGAGATAGGTCGGAAGTTCCTGAGCGAGGACCCCAACCACCCCGGAGGGCTGGGAATAGCGATAAGCGAGGCGATTGAAGACGTTTTGAGGGACGAAAAAGCCCGCTACGCCCTCGGGAGCGTTCTCAACCACGTGCTCATGCACCAGACCGTCATCGGACTCGAAGCTCAGGAGCAGATGAAGGAGTTCGAGGAGCCGGACGTTATAATTGGCTGTGTAGGGGGTGGGAGCAACTTCGCCGGGTTAGCGTATCCCTTCGTGAGGGACGTCCTGAGCGGTAAAAAAGAGTACGAGTTCATAGCGGTCGAGCCGAAAGCAGCTCCGAGCATGACGCGTGGTGTCTACAAGTACGACTTCGGCGACTCAGGCGGATACACTCCAAAGATGAAGATGCACACCCTCGGCCACACCTACTACGTCCCGCCGATTCACGCTGGAGGGCTTCGCTACCACGGTTTAGCCCCGACGCTGAGCATCCTCATAAACCACGGGATAGTCAGGCCAGTCGCTTACCACCAGAACGAGGTCTTCCAGGCGGCGGAGCTGTTCGCGAAGACCGAGGGTATAATTCCAGCACCGGAGAGCGCCCACGCGATAAAGGGCGTCATAGACAGAGCTTTGAAAGCGAAGGAGGAAGGAAAGGAGGAGGTCATACTCTTCAACCTGAGTGGTCACGGCCTGCTCGATTTAAAGGGCTACGAGGATTACCTGGACGGAAAGCTCGAAGATTATGAGCCGGACTACTTCCCGGCTCTGGAGACGCCCTGAGACTTTTTTTACTTTGCCAGTTCCAGCAGGACAATGAACGCCAACATGATGCCCAGAACGGCAATCGTTCTCCTCGTGTAGAGCTTTGCGGACCGCTTCTCGTAGTAGCTTCTCGGCGAGACGTTGAGAAGGTATAGGCCGAGTAGGGAACCCACGAGCAGGCCGAGGACGTTCTCAACCGTGAGGCGGAGCGAGCCGAAGAAGATGCCCCACCAGCCCATCGCGAGCGAGATTCCCACGACGGTTGTCGGGGGCACGAGGGCGGCCGCTATCGAGACTCCAGCAAGAATCTCCGGAATTCTGCTCACTATCGCGACCACTCCAGCGTAGCCGAGGAGAACCGCGAGGAGGATGTAAACAATCCCAGAATCTCCCCTGATGAGGATTTCCCTCGTCGGTTCAGCCGGCATGAGGCCGAAGAGCCTCAGGAGGAGGGAGACGACGAAGGCCGAGGTAAATATAACCGTCAGGAGCTTGAGAATCGAGGAAACAGCGATTAGGGCGTCCCTTCCGCGCCCCATAACGACGTTGAGCGAGAAGCCGTAGAGGGGGCCGAGGATTGGCGAGAGGAGCATCGCGGAGATAATCATCACGATGTTGTTGCCAATCAGACCGAAGAGGGCAACCATAGAGGCAACGGCCCCGAGGGTCAGCTGAATCGGGTCAACCCTCGCCTGTGAATTGGCGCTCTCGATGAGGCCCTCGATGTCGGCAATACTCCATCTGCCCCGGAACTTCTCAAGGGACCTGACGGCGGATGAGTAGCGCACCGACCGCCCGCTGACCTGCGACCAGGTTATCGAGGCATGGCCCTTCCTCATGTCAACGACCTTAACGAGCTCGTCAACGAGGTCGTTTATCACGAAGTCCGGCGCGAAGGCCGTGACCTTGAGGGCGCCCTTCCCGTTGGCCTTCACCACCTCGGTGTAGAAGGGAACGCCCCACTTTTTAAGAACCTCTTCAAGCTTTTCCCGTTCGTCAAGCCCGCAGGTGACCTCGACCTTCAGCACCGCCAACACCTACTCGAGTTTACCAAGAATTTGCCTCGGGTGGAAGTTCAGGCTTGCCCTCGCCTCTGGAATCTCCATCCCGATGTTTATCCCGAGGCTCATCAAGTCCCTCGGAGAACGAACCTCCCATTTACTTTCGGCGGAGCTCGTGATGAAGCGCGGAACGCGGTACTTCTTTGTTAACTCCCAGACCTTGGCCATGAAGCGGAGCGTTAATGCCCTCTCGTAGGGGTTCGCCCTCAAAAGGGGTGAGAGGGAAAACCCTATCGCGACGCCCCTCCTGCCGGCCATTCCAGCCAGCGTGTGATCGAAGCCGTAGTCCTTCCTACCGAGCCAGGGACTTATCAGCGCGTCAACCTTTGCCTCGATGGCCATCCTGTTGACCCTCATGTCGCCTCCCTGAACGTAAAGCAGAGCCCTGAGGTTTCTCGCTTTAAAGGTCCTTATCAGGCTCGGCTTTCTCGTTACGAGCAGAACCGCGACCTTTCCGTAGGTCCTTCTGAGTTCTCGGAGTTCTTCCTTAAGCGAGTCCCAGTCCGGCTCTTTGTCAAGGACGAGCTTTTTGGTGAAGACTACCTCGTCGAACCACTCATTAGCTAACTCGTAGGCTTCCGCATTCCTGATGTCCATCTCGACGAAGTAGTCCCTCCCGCTCATTCCTTCTCCTCCAGCCACTCCCTCACGGCCTTCACGACGGTCTCCTTTCTCATGGGAAAGGCCTTGACCTTTATCTTAACCTGAATCGTGTCGCCGCCTTCGTCGACCTCAACGTCGCCGAGATAGGCCTTC
>NZ_JAMONU010000002.1 GCF_027066465.1 Thermococcus sp. | reverse complement strand
AGCCTTCCGGGATAGGCTTCCCCGAGGTAGAAGGTGTTGAAGACCCTCTCTATGCTCCCGCGGTGCATTCCAACCCCGAACCGCTCCCGAACCCACTCTATGCCCTCTCCAGCCGGGAACTCCTCCACCAGAGATTCAACGTCGCCCGCCATTGAGAAAAGAATCAGCGCCTCGCTCACCTTGAAGTCGTCGCCGAAGCGACCTTTGGACCGCAGTTTTCTGACCCACTCAAGCTCGATTTCCCGCTCCACCCCGAAGGCCCGGAGGAAGTACTCCACAGTCAGCTTGACGGCCATGTCGTAGCTCTCGCCAACGTCTATCAGCGTCCCGTCCACGTCAAAGACCACCCACATAGCTGGCTACCTCCCTCACGGCCTTCAGGAAGGCGTCGTTCTCCCATCTCCTGCCAACGGTTACTCGTATGTGGCCCTCGAGCCTTCCCGAGAGCTTCCTCACCACTATGCCCCTCTTCAAAAGCTCCTCGTAGGCGTCGAGCTTAACGAGGAGGAAGTTGGCGTCGCTCGGATAGGCAAGCCCCCCGAGCTTTCTCCTCATCCTCTCGCGCTCCTCAACAATTTTCCTAACGCGCCTCTCCATCAGGTCCGCATGTCTAAGCGCCACCCTCACGGCGGTCATCGTCATGATTCCGACGCTGAAGGGGGACTTTATCCGGTAGAGGGCATCGACAACCTCTTCGCCCGCCAGCATGTAGCCGGCCCTGATTCCGGCCATTCCGAGGGCCTTGGAGAACGTCCTCAGCACTACGAGGTTCCTGTAGTCCTCGATGAGCTTCCAGAGGCTCTTTCCCGCGAACTCCGCGTAGGCCTCGTCAAGGATTACCGGCCTTCCGGTTTCGAGGACTCTGACGATTTCCTCCTCCGGCTGGAGGTTTCCTGTGGGGTTGTTGGGCGATGCTATGAAGATTGCCCTCGCGTTTTCTGCTTTTTTGGCTATCGCTTCCCCGTCAATCGTGAAGTCCTCCCGAAGGGGCACTTCAACGACTGGAATTCCGTTCAGCCTCGCGTAGAAGGAGTACATTCCGAAGGTTGGTGGGGTCGTGATTATGTAGTTCCCCTCGAAGAGCCTCACGAGGTAGCTCAACAGCTCGTCGCTCCCGTTTCCAACTGCCACGTTGTCCGGCGAGAGGCCGTAGAACTCGGCTATCGCTTCCCGCGCCGGCAGGGAGGTTATGTGGGGATAGCGGTTGAAGTTAAGCTCACTCAGCTCCTCGAAGATTTCCTCCTTCACCCAGTCCGGCAGGTCGTAGGGGCTTTCGTTCTTGTCGAGCCTTATCCGGTAGTTTCTTTCCACGACGCGATACGGCTGAAAGGACTTAACAAGCTCGCTTATCACTTCCTCCGCCTCCTCAGCTCGGCCATAACCTCCCCGAGGGAAACGCCGTTGTAAGCGAGGAGAACGAGCAGGTGGTAGAGCATGTCGGCGGTTTCGTAGATTAAACCCTCCCGCGTCCCGGCAACGAGGACTTCGACGGCTTCCTCACCGAACTTCTTGTAAATCCTCTCCCTTCCGGCTTTGAACAGCTCCGAGGTGTAGGAGCCTTCGACCGGGTTCCCCTTCCTCCTCCGTATCAGCTCCTCAAGCTCCCTGAGGATTGTCAGCGAGTAGTCCATCGGCAGAACGCGCTCAGGCTCGCCCAGCTTCCGATAGAAGCAGGAGTAGTTCCCGGTGTGGCAGGCAACGCCCTTCTGCTCGACTATGAGCAGGAGCGCGTCGTTGTCGCAGTCTATCCGGATTTCCCTGACCCTCTGGGTGTTTCCGCTGACCTCACCCTTCATTCTCACCCTGCCCTGCGAGCGGGAGTAGTAGTGGGCGTAGCCCGTCTCAAGGGTCCTCCTCAGCGCTTCCCTGTCCATGTAGGCCAGCGTTAGAACTTCTCCCTTCGTGTCTTGAACTATGACGGGAACGATTCCGCCGTTCTTCTCCCAGTCGACCTTCTCAATCAGCTCATCAGCCCCCATGCTACCACCTCAGTAGTCCAGCCTGACCGGAATTCCCCTTTCGGCCAGATACTCCTTCAGCTCGCCGACGGTGTATTCCCCGTAGTGGAAGATTGAAGCGGCTAAAGCCGCCTCGGCTCCCGCCTTGAAGGCCTCGTAGAAGTGCTCGGGCTTTCCAGCCCCGCCGGAGGCTATCACGGGAATATCCACTGCCTCCGCAACGGCCTTCGTGAGCGCTATGTCAAAGCCCTCCTTAGTCCCGTCTGTGTCCATGCTCGTGAGGAGGATTTCTCCCGCTCCGAGCCTCTCAACGGTCCTGGCCCACTCGATAGCATTAATCCCCCTCGCCTTCCTTCCGCCGTGGGTGTAGACCTCCCAGAAGGAGCCGTTCCACTTCGCATCTATGGCAACCACCGTGTTTGCCGTCCCTATCAGCTCAGCCATCTCCCCCACGAGTTCGGGCCTATCGACCGCAGAGGTGTTCACGAAGACCTTATCGGCCCCGCGCTTGACTATCTCCCTCGCTTCCTCGACCGTCCTTATGCCCCCTCCGACGGTGAAGGGGACGTATATCTCCCCCGCGATTCTCTCAACGAGGTCGAGTAGGATTCCCCTCTTCTCGTACGATGCTGTAATGTCGAGAAAGACTATCTCGTCTATCCCCTCGCTCTCGTAGCGCTTTGCGAGCTCCACAGGGTCGCCTGCATCGCGTATGTTCCGAAACTTTATCCCCTTCACGACCCTGCCCTCTTTTATGTCGAGGGCCGCGATTATCCTCTTCGCGAGCATTCCGCCACCTCCAGCAGTTCTTCGAGGCTGACCTTGCCCTCGTATAGCGCCTTCCCGACGATGACCCCGGAGAAACCGATTTCCTCGAGCTTCAGCAGGTCTTCAATACTTGAAACTCCCCCCGCGTAGATGAACTCCTCGTCATCCCAGAAGCGCTCGATTTCCTCGATTCCGGTTAAGGTCCCGTCCCTCTCGACTGATGTGTAGATGAACCTGTCAACGTAGTTCCTCAGCGTCTCGTAGGCCTCTCTAACTGGAATTCCTTCCTCAAGCCAGCCCTTCACAGCTATTCTCCCATCCCTCGAATCGAGGCTGACAGTTATTCCCTCGAAATCGTCGGTTATTCTGGCCAGGAACTCCAAATCAAAGGCTTTCGTGCCTATTATCGCGTTCTCGACGCCGATTTCGTAGGCCCTCTCAACGGCCTCGTGGCTCCTCAGACCGCCGCCGAGCTGAACCCCCAGCCCGGTCTCGCGGATTATTCTCTCGACGACGTCGAGGTTCTTTGGAAAGCCCTCGAAGGCCCCGTCCAAATCCACGACGTGGATTTTATCGACGAGCTGAGCAAAGCGTCCCGCTATCTCGACCGGGTCGCCATAGACCTTAACCCTCTCCCTCTCCCCTTTGTAGAGCCTCACGGCCCTTCCGTTCATGATGTCGATTGCCGGATAAACCTCCATCTCAGAGCCTCCTGAAGTTTTTCATGACCCTCAAACCGTTCCGCCCGCTCTTCTCCGGGTGGAACTGGACGGCGTAAACGTTGCCCCTGCAAACGGCCGATGTGAAGACCACTTTCCTTCCCTTTGACTCATAGTCGGTAACCCCCGCGATTATTTCCTCTTCACCCGGCTCGGCGTAGTAGGAGTGGACGAAGTAAAAGTACGCGCCATCGCGAATCCCCTCAAAGAGTGGACACTCACGCTTCCAGAGCTGGTTCCAGCCGATGTGGGGCGTTCTAACTCCCTGAAACCTGACGACGTTTCCCCTAAACACGCCGAGGCCGGGCCTTCCGGGGCTCTCCTCGCTCCCCTCGAAGAGGAGCTGAAGGCCAAGGCATATCCCGAGGAAGGGCTTTCCGTCGTTTATCGCGTCGAGTATAACGCCCCTCAGCGGTTCGAGCCTCTCCATAACGGCCCCGAAGTTCCCAACCCCCGGAAGGACGAGCTTTTCAGCTTTCTCAATCTCGTAGGGGTCGCCCGTGACGACTCCCCCCAGAGCCTTCCTCACGTTGGCGAGGTTGCCTATTCCCAAATTGACCACCGCTATCAAGCCCACACCTCCAGCAGTCCCTTCGTGCTCTCAACCCTCTCGCCCTCGTGAATGGCCTGCCCCAACGCGACGCCGAGACCCTTGAAGGCCGCCTCGATGACGTGGTGCGCGTTTACTCCGCTCAGCGTCTTCACGTGGATTGTCGCCCTTAACGAGCGCGCCAGCCCCCAGAGGAACTCCCTGACCAGGGTCTTCTCAAAGCCTTCTTCATCCTCCTCAAAGCTCAGTTCAGCGCTCACGTAGGGCCTCCCCGAGATGTCCACTGCAACTATCACGAGTGCGTCGTCCATCGGGATTATCGCGCTCCCGAAGCGCCTGAACTTCTCGGGAAGCTTTGAGCGTAGCTCCTCCCCGAGGGTTATCCCGACGTCCTCCCAGAGGTGGTGTCTGAGGTCGTATTCGGCCTTAACCCTCGCGCTCCTGCCCATGTAATGGAACAGGGCTGTGAGCATGTGGTCGAGGACTTTATCGCCCGTCTCTATTTTCCCTGTCGAGTTAAGCTCCACAGTTACGTCGGTTTCCCTCGTTGTTCTCCTCATCTCCTCACC
>NZ_JAMONU010000001.1 GCF_027066465.1 Thermococcus sp. | reverse complement strand
TGATGTGACCAACAACGGCCTCCGCGAGGAGTATGAAAGGGCCGAATACGAGCTCAAAAAAATCCGGAAGCCTCTGATTGTTCTCCCAGGCAATCACGATGTCAGAAACGTTGGTTACGAGCTCTTTGAAGATTTCATAGGGCCGCTCAACGGCGTCTACGAGTTCAAAAACGGTGTTCTGATATGGGTTGACTCAACGATACCCGACCTCAGCGACGGCAGAATAGGGAAGCACAAGTTCCGCTGGCTGAAGAAGAGGCTTGAGGAGTACTCCGACAGGAGGATAAAGATAGTTGCCGCGCACCATCACCTGATACCCCTTCCCAGCACGGGCAGGGAGAGAAACGTCCTGTTCAACGCGGGTGACGTCCTCGACCTGCTCGTAAGGAACGATGTTACGCTCTACATGTGCGGCCACAAGCACGTACCCAACGTCTACCGCGTTGAGGACATCGTCGTTGACAACGCAGGCTGTGCATCGTGCAGGAAAACCCGGCGTGGGGACGTGAACAGCTACAACATCGTGACGGTTCACGACGACGGGAAGGTGGAGGTAACGGTGAGGCGCGTCACAGGTGACGAGAGGAAGATTGAGCACAGACCCATCAAACCAAAGCTGTTCATACCCCGGGGAAGGAGGCTCCTCAGGATAGTCCAGCTCAGCGAGAGCAGGGTCTCGGACAGGGTTTACTTCAGGAGAAAAACCCTAGAAAACGTGATAAACATGATAAACAGGCGCCTGAAGCCGGACATCGTGGTGCACAACGGGAACGTCGTTGACATGGGAATCGAAAGGAACTTTAGGGAGGCCGCGAGGTTCTGGGAGCTCATAGAGGCGCCAAAGGTCGTCGTTCCCGGTCCCTCCGACATGACGTATCTCGGGTACGAGCTCTTCCCCGAGTACTTTGGCGAACCTGAACCGGTTTCCCTCAACGGTTTCACCCTCATCCCCGTGCTCACACCCCAGTACGAAACCGAAATTGGGGTTGTTGGGAGGTTCGGGCAGAGAAAACTCGATGAAGAGCTCGAAAACGCCGAGGGCTTCCGCATTGTTTTCATGCACCACAACCCCGTTCCCATTCCAAAGAGCAGGGAAATGGGCTTCCTTGAGGACGCCGGTGATGTTCTGAAGCTCCTAACCGACAGGGGAACGGAGCTCGTTCTGACGGGCCACGGGGGCAACTCCTTCGCGGTCAAGATAGAGGAAACGATAGTTGTGAACGCCGGCTCCGTCAGCTGGGAGCTCCATAGAAACCCCTTTGGAAACAGCTTCAACCTGATAGACATCTATCCGGAAATGTTAATCGCCTTTGAGGTTCAGGCCACGTGGGGCAGCAGAAGGCTTCTAGGGGTATGGAAGCTCAAAGGCTCTCGCGGAGGCGCTCCATGAGGTCTTCCATTATCTCGTTTACGGTTTTTTCAAGCTCGATGTTCTCTATGACCCTCACACCGTGCTCCCTGGCTCTCTCGACGATGTAATCCTGAAGCATTATGATTTCATCGAGGTGCCTCAGGTAGTACTCGGCAGGCCTCTTGCTGTAGCGCGAGCGCTCGTAGAAGTGGGCCTCCAAAGCCTTTCTGTCGCTCACGGTCAGGATGTACATGAAGGTGTTCCCATCGGTCTCTATAAAGCCGGGAACGAGGTGGATGCCCTCTATTATCGCGTTGAAGCCCTCCCGTTGAACCCTATCGAGAACGGCTTTAACACCCACCGATACGTGACGAACCTGGCTCTCAAAACCCTCAATTAAGCCTCCCGACACCCTGCCGGCCAAGAATGAGGAGGCGTGCAAATCAGGCAGAAGCTCCCTGGCGATTATCTTCCTCATGACCTCCCTGACGGTGTCGGTTCCAATTACCGTCCTTATGGAGAGCCTGAACGCCAGCTCAGTCGCTATCGTGGACTTCCCGACGCCGGTAACGCCGCCGATTAGGACCACTATCGGCACCTTTCTCCTCCGGAACTCGCGCCAGAAGAGATAGCGCTCCGCCTCCTTTTTCAGCCCGTGTTCGACCAGTTTCCGGTACGTGAGCTCCCTTATCTCATCCGTGCTCACAATGCGCCTTCTCTTCTCCACCAGCTCCCTCTGAACCTCGCTCGCTATGATGTAGGCTATACCAACGTCAACTCCCGCCAGGGTTATCGAGCGCGTCAAGATTCCGCGGGAGAAGGGCAGCTTTACCCTCCTGTCCGGGTCCGTGACTATTATCATCCTCCCACCATCCTCCCGGCGAGCTCCAGCACGGCCTTCCTTAGGTCCCTCCCATCAACGTTGACCGGCTCGCTGGCAAGGTAGATTACCTCAACGCCCCTCTCAAGGGCCCACCTCGTTACGACATCAACTGCCGCGGCCTTTAACTCGACGAGGACGGCATCAACGTCCCCTCCAAGCCCCCGGAGGTCCTTTGCGAGTTCGAGCCTCTTCGAGAGGTTTCCGCTGATGAAGACGACCTCCGCACCGAACTTTCTGATTTCACTGGCAGTTCTCTCAACGGCCCCCGGCGAGGTCATGAAGAGCGCAACCCTCTTTCCCGCAACGTTTCCAAGGGGCTTCGGCGCAAACCGAACCAAGTGAACCTCTGCCCTTGGATTGACCTCCCCAACAAAGTCCCTGAACTCCCCCGCTTTTTCCGAGTCGGCGTCGGCCATCGTGATTACAACTATGTCGGCCAGGCCTATTCTGAAGGGCCCGAAGAACCCCTCGACGGTTTCCCTCGGCTGAAGGGCGCTGAGCACCGTGATGTAGCCGTCCGCCAAAACGGGCGGAATCGTTGCCCCGCTTCCCTCGGCGATGATAATATCGTGCGGAAGCTCTTCCGCGAGTTTTATCCCCTCATGAACGACGTGGAAGAAGGGAAACCCCGCCATTCCTCCCCCACAGCGCCGGCACCCGATGGTCGTCACCCCAGCGACGAGCGCATCCTCGTAGTGGTCCGAAGCGGCGTGCCTGCCTGTCTCCGCAAGTTTTAGAAGGGTCTCGGGCGTCAGTTCTTCTCTCTCACCGTCAACCAGCTCCGGCCTCTCCGGGCCGCCGCGGCCCATGGTAACAACGACCGGACGGTATCTCTCCTTAAGAACCCCCGCGACAAAGCTCCCTATTGCAGTCTTCCCAACGCGCTTTCCGAGGCCGAGGACGCTTATCGTGGGCTTTGATGGTCTCACCATCTCCCCTGGTCTGAACTCGAAATCTGCCCCCCTGTAAACAACACCGTGCCTGAGGCAGAGCGATGCTATTCTCAGCCTCATCCCATAATCAACCACGGGCTCATCGCTCAGGTCAACAACTTCATCAACGTCGTTCTCCAAAAGCGCCAGCTCAAGGGCTTTCATCGGGTCATCATCAACGTAAAGCCTAACCCCTAGCTCCTCCGCGAGCCTTTCGGGAGAGCCTATCTTCTCCCAGCCACCGAGGAAGACCGCACAGCACACATCCCCGAGTTTCCGAAGTGCCCACCGGGTTACCGGGGGATAGTGCTCGCCATCAACGAGTGCAATCCTCGCCACCATCCCACCCAATACCCGACCGCAGGCTGTTAATTTAACCTTTTCCCCGGCGGGGGAGAAAGGTTATAAAGAGGAACAGTGAACTAAAGCTGGCCGCACGGCCGACAGCTGGAGGTGTTCGAAAATGGCTGAGCTGATAGTTAAGTCCAAGGTTAAGGAAGTCGTGAAGGAAATAGACCCGGAGCTTAGAGTCAGCCCGGAGTTCTACGACGCCCTTGAAGCCGAGATAAAGGCCCTCATCGAGAAGGCCGTCAAGAGGGCCAAGGCCGAGGGAAGGAAGACCCTCTACGCCAGGCACGTTTGATTCCCTTTTCTCTCCAAACCCTTTTATTGCCGGAGGTTTATTTTTCTTTGGTGGTTGTATGGCTTTAAGAAAGCTGGGCGATTCCGCCTACCTCTATCCCGGAAGCCCCTCAACCCTCATACGGGTGCACGGGGGAAAGGCCGTGGTCGTTGATCCCGGCCACGGGAAGGGCAGGCACAAGGACCTTAAGAGGGAAATCAAAAAGCTGAACGCTTCACTGGAGCTCCAGCTCGCCACACACGGACACGCCGACCACATCGCTGTTTGCCCAAAGCTCGAAGTTCCGCTCTTCCTTCACCGCTACGAGTTCTCCATAGCGGAGAGCCCCCTGAACAGGGAAATACTCACCTTCGGCTCAAAGGCACCGGTAGGGTTCCTCGCGTATTCGACTGGAGAAGTTGAGGTTCACGCGGTTTTTGAATGGAACGACGAACTCTTCGGAATGAATGCCATAAAGCTGAACGGACACTCACCCGGCATGACCGGGTTCTTAGACGAGGAAAACGGCCTCGTTTACTCCGGAGACGCGTTCTTCGGCGGGAAGCTGATAAGTGCCGTTGGCATTCCCTACCTCGTGGACGCTGGGCTCTTCAAGGAATCTTTGGGGAAGCTCCGCTCCCTGGCTGAGAAGGGCTATACGCTGATACCCTCGCACGGCCCGGCTGTTTCGGGGGAGGATGCCGTTGAGCTTGTTGAGTTCAACCTTCGGAGAGTTGAGGATGTGGAAAAAACCGTGCTGGAGCTTCTTTCAAAACCCATGAACTACG